>NZ_JBILQX010000031.1:0-28176 GCF_044372965.1 Elstera sp.
CTGTTTCTAAAAGCCCGCGCGGCCCTCGGTACCGTCGTGTGGCCGGGCGAGATCGATCTCGCTCCCGAAACCCTCTACGACCTCTCTGTCCCAATCGACGCGCCTTCGGGCCAAAGGGTTAGCGCCTAAAAGCGCCGCCCCCCGAACCCCCCACGCGCGGAAACCCTGGGGCGGTTTCTTTATGGGGGCGGCGGGCTGTGCTAGCCTGGCCCCATGCGCCGGAAGGGCGGCGACAATGCCGACGATTTGTATGTTCTATGGGTTGCTCATTTCGCTCTTCTACGAAGAAGGCGACCGGCACCACATGCCGCATTTCATGTGCGATATCAGGCTTTTAAGGCTGCCATAGCCATTGAAGACGGGCGCGTATTGGCAGGAAATCTACCGCCACGCCAAACAAAGCTCGTTATTGCTTGGGCCGAGTTGCATCAGGATGAGCTTATGGCGAACTGGGAGCTCGTGAGAAACGGCGAGGAACCTTTCCGCATCGCGCCCCTCCAATAAGGACAAACCTAATGTTGCTTGATGTTGTGGCCGTTAAAGCCCTCCCAAATTATCAACTCGACCTCACCTTCGAGAACGGAGAGCAGCGCCGCTTCGATATGAGGCGACTGATGGATCGAAAGCCATTTAATCGTTTGAACAATAATAGTTTCTTCGGGGCGCACGTCGATTACGGCACCGTGGTTTGGCCCGGCAACATCGATATCGCTCCCGAAACGCTCTACGACCTCTCCGTCCCAATCGACGCGCCCTCGGGCCAAAGGGTTAGCGCCTAAAAGAGCCGCCCCCTGAGCCTCTCACGCGCGGAAACCCTGGAGCGCTTTCTGCATCGTTTGCTTGCCTTTGCACGGGGGGCGCGGTTAGCTTCGGCGCAGTTCTTCTTCTGCCCTTTCGGGGAAAACCATGCTCAAATTCATTCACGTCGGCTGCGGGCCGAAGCGCAAAGATCGCACCACACCGGGCTTTAATACGCCCGATTGGCAAGAGGTGCGGTTCGATATCGATGCCTCGGTTGAGCCCGACATCACCGGCACGATGACCAATATGTCGGCGGTGCCCAGCGGGTCGATGGATGCGCTGTTCTCCAGCCACAATATCGAACACCTTTATCCGCACGAAGTGTCTGTGGCGCTGGCGGAGTTTCGCCGGGTGCTCACGCCGAACGGCTTTGCGGTGATCACCTGCCCGGATCTAAAATCGGTCTGCGCGCTGGTGGCCGAGGATAAGCTGACCGAGCCTGCTTACACCTCCCCCGCCGGGCCGATTGCGCCGGTCGATATTCTCTATGGTCATCGGGCGGCGATGCAGGCGGGGAACCTCTATATGGCGCACCGCTGCGGCTTTACCGAAAAAGTGCTGGTCGCCTGCCTCAAGGAAGCCGGGTTTGCCATGGTCGCCAGCCGCGCGCGCCCCGGCCCCTATTTCGATCTCTGGGCCGTTGCGACGGTCGCCGAAATCGCGCCCGAGGCGTTGCGCGATTTTGCGGCTCAGCATATTCCGCTGACCTAGGGGAAGATCATGACCGATATCCGCCGCCTAAACCCCGAAACCCGCTATAGCGACGCCGTTATTCACGGCGGCACGGTGTATCTTGCGGGCCAAGTCGGCGAGACGCTGACGGGCTCGGTGACGGTCCAGACGCAAGAAGTCCTGGCGACGATTGACCGGCTGTTGGCGGAAGCCGGCACCGATAAAGCGCGCCTGCTCACGGCAACCGTCTATCTCACCCATATGTCGGATTATGCCGAGATGAACGCGGTCTGGGATGCTTGGGTTGCGCCCGGTTGTGCCCCGGCGCGGGCGTGCGTTGAAGCGCGCATGGCCCGGCCCGAGTATCGCGTGGAGATTCAGGTGATTGCGGCGTTGTGAATTTGGGCGAGAAATGCGCGTCATTTCCATGGCTCCGCTGCGGGAATTCTGGGATCAGCACCCAGAATCCCGCGCTTCTCTCAGCGACTGGCTGCGCCGGGCTAAAGCCTGCCAAGCGTCTGACTTCACAGCCCTGCGCCGTGCTCAACCACGCGGACTATGACCGAGATAAGTGGAAGCGACGATGACACCGGTAGTCGAACTCACTCAACTCATTCCGGCCTGGCAGACGCTTCAGAAGATAGCCCCGCTCGGTCCGATTCTGACGGAACAGGATTATCTGCGCACCGCCGATATCTTGAACCTGCTGATCGATGAGGTGCGCGACGATGCCGAACATCCGCTGTTCAGCCTGATGGGGATTGTCGGTGAGCTTATCGAGTCTTATGAGGCGGGCCTTGAGCCCAGCGAATAAGCGGGGCAGTTTTCCCGCCCCGCGTTTCGTCAGCTAAACGCCTGAATCCCAGTAATCGCCCTGCCCAAAATGAGCGCGTGGATATCGTGGGTGCCCTCGTAGGTATTCACGACTTCGAGGTTCACCAAATGGCGGGCGACGCCGAATTCGTCGGAAATCCCGTTGCCGCCCAGCATATCGCGGGCGGTGCGGGCGATGTCCAACGCCTTGCCGCAGGAATTGCGCTTCAAGATCGACGTTAGTTCCACCGGCGGGTGCCCAGCCTCCTTCATCCGCCCCAAGCGCAGGCAGCCTTGTAGCCCGAGCGCGATATCGGTCAGCATATCGGCCAGCTTCTTTTGAATAAGCTGGTTGGCCGCGAGCGGGCGCTGGAACTGATGGCGATCTAATACATATTGCCGTGCCGTAGTGTAACAGGCTTCCGCCGCGCCTAAAGCGCCCCAGGCGATGCCATAGCGGGCCGAATTGAGGCAGGTGAAGGGGCCTTTCAGCCCCTTAACCCTTGGCATCAGCGCGCTTTCGGGTACGAAAACATCCTCCAGCACGATTTGGCCGGTGATGGAGGCGCGTAAGCCCACTTTGCCGTGAAGCACAGGAGTTGAAAGCCCCTCGGTGTCGCGGTCCAGAATAAAGCCGCGAATTGCGCCGTCTTCGGTTTTCGCCCACACGATAAAGACATCGGCAATCGGCGCGTTGGTGATCCAGGTTTTGGAACCGGTCAGCCTATAGCCGCCAGGCACCGCCTTTGCCCGCGTGGCCATGCTGCCAGGGTCCGACCCGTGATCGGGTTCGGTCAGGCCAAAGCAGCCGATCCATTCGCCCGAAGCCAGTTTGGGCAGATAGCGTTGCTTCTGCTCTTCCGAGCCGAACTCGAAAATCGGCACCATCACCAACGAGGATTGCACCGACATCATCGAGCGGTAGCCGCTGTCGATCCGCTCAATCTCGCGCGCGACCAGCCCATAGGCGACATAACCCAAGCCTGCGCCGCCGTATTCGGGCGGCAAGGTTGGCCCGAGCAGGCCGAGCGCCCCCATTTCCTTGAAAATCGCCGGGTCGGTCTTCTCATTGCGGAACCCATCCAGCACGCGGGGGCTGAGATGGTCGCGGGCATACCCGGCGGCGGTTTCGCGCACTTGGCGCTCGTCGTCGGTCAGTTGGCTGTCCAGATCGAACGGATCGGCCCAATTAAATGTATCTGCCACCGGCCTTCTCCCCGTTAGCCTGTCTGTCTTATGCAGACGCTAGCGCGCGCGGCCTGCGAAGGCTAGTTCGACGACAGGCCCGCTGTTTCTTTCAGAATTGCACTGATGAGGTCTTTCCCCACGCGCGCTTCCATGGCCTGCCTTACGGGCGCGAGCGCGGCCATCCAGGCTTTGCGCTCCTCGGGCGTCTGCGCGTGAAACTCGGTGGTGCCGGCGGCTTTCATCGCGGTAATCGCCGCGTCATTCTCCTGCTGGGCGATTTCATTGCCATAGCGGGTGGCGTCGCGCAGCGCGGTTTCGAGCACGGCCCGCAGATCGGACGGCAGGCTATCCCAGAAGCGCTTATTCACGATCACCGCATAGCCGAGATAACCGTGATCGGTGAGCGTCGCGTAGGGCTGCACCTCGTGCATGCGCTGGGTAATCATATTGGACGGCGGGTTTTCCGTGCCATCGACCACCCCGGTTTGCAGCGCCTGATAGACTTCGGAAAAGGCCAGAACCTGCGGTAAAGCGCCCAGCGCCCGCATCTGCGCATCTAGCACGCGCGACGATTGAATGCGCAATTTCAGGCCTTTCACGTCGTCGGGCAACCTAATCGGGCGCTTGGCGCTCATCAGCTTAAAGCCATTGTCCCAATAGGCGAGGCCCTTGATGCCCTTGGGTTCGAGTTTGGCCAGAAGTTCCGCACCGATCTTGCCGTCGGTAATCTTGCGCAGGGCGGTTTTGCTGGGAAACATGTAGGGGATATCAAAAACTTCGAACTCACCGACGCCTAAGGGCGCGAATTTTGCCAGCGAGGGCGCAAGCATTTGCACCGCGCCGAGCTGAAGCGCTTCGAGTTCTTCCTTATCCTTATAGAGTTGGCTATTGGGGTAGATCTGCACAAATACCCGGCCCTGCGTGGCCTGCTCGGCAAGGTCCTTGAAGCGCAGGGCGGCTTTGCCCTTCGGCGTATCGTCGGCGACAACATGGCTGAAGGTGATAACGATGGGTTTGGCGGTTTGCGCCTGAAGGCTAGGGGCGAACAAAACACCCATTAGCAGGCATGCGCGTAGGAACGCGGCACGGCGTTTCATCATAGTCTCTCTCCCAGAGGATTTTAGCGCTTCACCCGGTGGGCGGCGCTTTTTTCTTCTGCTTTCAAGTATGCTAGCTTCGGTGCTTGCCTCTATTGTGGACATCCGCAAGCGGAGAAACATCCGCAGCGGGAGGGGGAAAATGCGCTTTACCATCCCGCGCCGGGATCTCATCCAGGCGCTTCCAACGTTATCGCTGGCCCTGATCGCGCTGCTGCTGGGCTTCATGCTGTGGCTGTTCCAAGCGCACGAGCGGGAGAACGAGCGCCATACGCTGATTATGGACACGCTCTGGGCCGAACAAGCCTTGCGCTTTCAATTAGGCTCCGCCGAAGAAAAACTGCGACTTTTGGCCGACGATCTGGGGCGCGGTGCCATAAGCTCGCCCCTCGGGTTCGAGGCCAAAGCCCGGCAGATGTTGGCGGGCAATCCCGACTTCACGCGGCTGCGCTGGCTTGGCGCGGGCGGGGCGGTGAATGCCACGCTTCCGCCTTTTCCCGAGGGCGGCGGGCTGGATATCGGCAGTCTGCCACTCACTGAAGTGCGGGCGCTGGGGCGGGCGGCCTATGGCGGCATTACGCAGTCGCCGGGGCGGGGGGCGCATGATTCGGCCCATCTGCCGTTGGTCACGCCGATCTTCCGCGACGGGCGCTACGATGGCGCGTTGGTTGCCGATATTTCGCTGCAAGCCTTGCTCACCCAACATGTGCCCTGGTGGTTCACCGAGCGTTACCGGCTGAGCCTGCTTGATCCCAACGGGCAAACGCTGGCGGCGAAACCCGAGGCGTTGCCCGACCCCAGCCAGTTTCTGCCAGACCGGGCGACGCACCGCATGCCGCTCGACCCGCCGGGGCAAGGGATTACGCTGCTGGTCGCCCTGTATCGGGCCGGGCCGTGGGAGGCGCAGGCGGGGATTCTCGCGGCGGTCTCGGTGTTGGCACTGGTCGCGGGCGCGAGCCTCCTCACGGCACGGCGGCAGATGCGGTGGCGCGTGCGGGCCGAGCAAGCGTTGCGCACCGAATATGCCTTTCGCCAAGCGATGGAAGATTCGCTGACCGTGGGCATGCGCGCGCGCGACCTGACCGGGCGCGTGACCTATGTGAACTCCGCCTTCTGCCAGATGGTGGGCTTCGAGGCCGAGGAGCTGATCGGCCAAGATCCGCCGATGGCCTATTGGGTGCCGGAGGATTACGAGCGGACCCAGGCGGTTCATGATTCGGTTTTGGCCGGAACCCCCTACCCCTCGGGCTTCGAGCTGCGCTTTCAGCGCCGCACTGGCGAGCGCTTCGATGCGTTGATTTACGAGGCCCCGCTGATCGATGCGGACGGCAAGCATACCGGCTGGATGGGCTCCTTTGTCGATATTACCGCGCGTAAAAAGGCCGAGGAAAGTCAACGCCAGCAACAAGAAATGCTGCAACAGAATGCCCGGCTGATTACCATGGGGGAAATGGCGTCCACCCTCGCCCATGAGCTTAATCAACCGCTCTCCGCCATCACCTCCTATGCGACTGGCAGTCTTAACCGCCTGCAAGCGGCGGGGGGCGATGCAGAGTTGGAGCGGGCGCTGACCAAACTGACCCTACAAGCGCGGCGGGCCGGAACGATTATTCGCCGCATTCATGATTTCGTCCGCAAGCGCGAACCCCGCTTGAGCGCCTGTTCCCTGCCGGAGATCGCCCAGGATGCCTTGGATTTTCTCGCCGCTGAAGCGCGTAAGCTGGGCGTTGCCATTCGTACGGACCTGCCGGACGATCTGCCCTTTGTGCACGCCGACCGTATTTTGATCGAGCAGGTGATCTTGAACCTCGCCCGCAATGCCTTGGAGGCGATGGCCGCCGTCCCCCGGGGGCAGCGCTTCCTGTGGCTTTCGGCGGAAGCGCTGGCGGATCGGGTGGAAGTGCGCGTGCAGGACAGCGGCCCCGGCGTGGCTGCCGCCCAGCAGGAAACTTTGTTCAATGCGTTTTTCACGACCAAGCCCGATGGCATGGGCATGGGGCTGAACATCTGCCGCTCGTTGATCGAGTTCCATCAGGGGCGGTTGTGGTACGAGCCTGCAACGGGCGGCGGCGGGTTGTTTATCTTCACCCTGCCCCGCGCGCCGGAGGAGGCCCCTGACCGGGAGAAAGCCGCATGAGTTGCGTTCATATTATTGACGACGATGAGGCGATCCGCGACGCGCTGTCCTGGTTGCTCGGCTCGCGCGGCGTGGCGGTCCAGACCTGGGAGTCGGCGGAAAGCTTTCTTTCCGCCTATCGCGCCGATGTGCGCGGCTGCCTGCTGCTGGATATTCGCATGGGCGGCATGAGCGGGCTGGAACTCTTCGACCGGCTGCGCGCCCAAGCCTGCGCGCTGCCGGTGATTTTCCTGACCGGCCACGCCGACGTGCCAATGGCGGTTTCAGCCCTAAAGCGCGGCGCGCGCGATTTTGTCGAAAAACCTTTCAACGACAATGATCTGGTCGACCGGCTCCTGGAGGCGCTCGCCGCCGAAGCCGAAGCCCATGCCCGCAGCGCCAGCAAAGCCGACCGGCTGACCCGTCTCGCCACCCTGTCCAGTCGCGAGCGGCAGGTGATGGACCTTATTCTAGAAGGGCTGATGAACAAGGTCATCGCCGACCGGCTCGGTATCAGCATGCGCACCGTCGAAGTGCATCGGGCGCGGGTGTTGGAGAAAATGGGCGCGAAAACGGCGGTCGATCTGGCGCGGCTGGTGGCGGGGGAGTGAGCTACTCTGCTGCCAGCGCCGGGCGCGCATAGGGCGTGATCGCGTTGAGCGTTTCCCCCACAGAGCGCTCAGCAATTTCCAAGTCATAGGCGGTTTGCAGGTTCAGCCAGAACTGCGCGCGCATCCCGAAGAATTTTTCGAGGCGCAGGGCCGTATCGACCGTAACTGCGCGTTGCCCGTTGATAACTTCGCTGATGCGGCGCTGAGGCACCCCGAGGCTTTTGGCGAGCCGATATTGAGTCATGCCGAGAGGTTTCAGGAACTCCTCCAGCAGAAAGCGTCCTGGGTGAAGGGGGGCAAGCCGTGGCGCATCGGGATCGATAATGTCCGAAAAATCCAAATGCTTGGCGTCTTCCCAGGTGTAGCCCATGCTGATCCTCCTCAATGATAATCGACCAATTCGACATTCCAGGCCGATCCATCCCGCCAATCGAAGCAGATCCGCCATTGGCGGTTTACCCGGATGCTCCATTGCCCGGCTCGGTCGCCGACTAGCTTTTCGAGGCGGTTAGAGGGAGGCAACCTTAGGTCTTCAACCGCTTCAATTTGTCCCAAGGTAATGGGACGATCCCGCGCCGCCTGTTGAAGCGTTTGGGGGAGAGATTTCACCGGCGTTCCCGATGCAATCGCCAGCGTTCGTTTATCCGCGAAGCTCTTAATCACGCCTGATACTAACCCATCTCGATACTAACGCCAAGCGCCCCTATATCGCGCCCCTTCCCAATCCCTTAACGCCCGTGGCATACAGGAAGCATGACCAGCACCCTGCCCCCGCCGATTCCCGATTTCCGTACGCCGCTCAGCGTTGCGCCGATGATCGATTGGACGGATCGGCATTTCCGCTTTTTCCTGCGCCTCATCACGCGCCGCTCGCGGCTCTATACCGAGATGATTACCAGCGCGGCGCTGAAATATGGCGATAAGGCGCGGCATTTGGATTTCGACGGGGCGGAACATCCCATTGCCCTGCAATTGGGCGGGTCCGATCCGAAGGAACTAGCCGAGGCCGCGCGGATGGGGGCCGATTGGGGCTATGACGAGATTAATCTCAACGTCGGCTGCCCGTCCGACCGGGTGCAGTCGGGCCGTTTCGGCGCGTGTTTGATGGCGGAACCCGAGGTGGTGGCGCGCTGCGTCGAGGCGATGGCGCGGGCGGTGCCGCTGTCGGTTACGGTGAAGCACCGCCTTGCCATCGATGAGATGGACGAGGAAGAAACAGTGTTTCGCTTCGTCTCGATTGTCCGCGAGGCCGGGTGCCAGCGCTTCATCGTTCACGCCCGCAAAGCCTGGCTGAAGGGGTTGAGCCCCAAGGAAAACCGCGATATTCCGCCGCTGCGCTATGAGTTGGTGCACGCGCTCAAAGACCGTTTCCCGGACCTTGACCTATCGCTGAACGGCGGCATTCGGAGTTTGGACGAGGCGGCGGCGCATCTGCCCCATCTCGACGGCGTGATGATCGGGCGGCTGGCCTATGAAGACCCGTGGAGCTTTGCCGAGGCGGATCGACGCTTCTTCGGCGCGGCTGACGCCCCCGAAAGCCGCGCCGCCGTGGTGCAGGCGATGCTGCCCTATATCGAGCGGCGGATGGGCGAGGGCGTGCCGCTGAAAGCCATCACCCGCCATATGCTCACCCTGTTCAAAGGCCAGAGTGGCGGGCGGGCGTGGCGGCGGTATTTGTCGGAAGTGGCGCATCGCCCCGGCGCGGGGCCGGAGGTGGTGGAAGCCGCGCTGCGCATGACCGAACCTTCCTCCTTAGCGGCCTAATCCGCGGATGTTCGGCTATATTCTGCGCCGTTTGCTGCTGATGATCCCGACTTTGTTCGGGATTCTGCTGGTGAATTTTCTCGTCATCCAAGCCGCGCCGGGCGGGCCGGTGGAGCGCACGATTGCCGCCTTCCAAGGGCGCGGTGGCGGCGATATGGACCGGTTGGGCGGCGGCGGCTCGGAAACCCTGAATTCCGACCCGCAAAAGCGCGGCACCAATATCACCCCGGAGCTTCTGGCCGAAATCAACGCCCTCTACGGGTTCGACAAGCCGCCGGTGGAGCGGTTTCTCACGATGATCGGCAATTACCTTCAGTTCGATTTCGGTAAAAGCTTCTACCGCGACCGCAGCGTCGTCGATCTGGTGATGGATAAGCTGCCCGTCTCCCTCTCTTTGGGGCTCTGGACGCTGTTGCTCACCTATGGCGTCTCCATCCCGCTCGGCATTGCCAAAGCCGTGCGCGACGGCAGCCGGTTCGATGTGGTGACGAGTGTCGCCGTGATCGTCGGCTATGCCGTGCCCGCGTTTCTGTTTGCGGTGCTGCTGATCGTGCTGTTTGCAGGCGGCTCGTTCCTGTCGATCTTCCCCTTGCGCGGCCTTGTTTCCGATAATTGGGAAAGCCTGTCGCTCGGCGGGAAGATTCTCGACTACTTCTGGCATCTCGCCTTACCCCTCACGGCCATGCTGATCGGCGGCTTTGCGGGGCTGACCTTGCTGACCAAGAACAGCTTTATCGATGAAATTGGTAAAGCCTATGTGCTAACGGCGCGGGCCAAGGGTTTGCGGGAAAATCAGGTGCTCTATGGGCATGTGTTCCGCAATGCCATGTTGCTGGTGATTGCCGGGTTTCCGGCGGCCTTCATTGCCACGCTCTTCACCTCCTCCCTGCTGATCGAAGTGATTTTCTCGCTCGATGGCTTGGGGCTCTTGGGCTTCGAGGCTACCACGAGCCGCGATTATCCGGTGATGTTCGGCACGCTCTACGCTTTCACCCTGCTGGGGCTGCTGCTGCAATTGCTGGGCGATCTGGTCTTCACCTGGATCGATCCGCGCATCGACTTTAACCGGCGGGAGGGGTAATGCGCCCGATCACCCGCCGCCGCCTGCTCGCCTTCAAAGCCAATCGCCGAGGCTTTTGGTCCTTATGGATTTTTCTTGCGATTTTTCTGCTGTCCTTGGGCGCGGATCTGATCGCCAACGATAAACCGCTGCTGATCCGCTATGACGGCGGCTGGTACGTGCCGGTACTGAAAACCTATGCCGAAACCACCTTCGGCGGCGATTTCCCGACCGAAGCCGACTACCGCGCCCCGGAAGTGCAGGTGCTGATCCAGGAAAAGGGCTGGGCGCTGTGGCCGCTGATTCCTTACAGCTATGATACCGTCATCAAAGATCTCGACCGCCCCGCGCCCGTCCCGCCGAACCGGCAGCAGTGGCTGGGGACCGACGATCAAGCGCGCGATCTGGTGGCGCGGCTGCTCTATGGGTTGCGCGTGTCGCTGCTGTTCGGGCTGATCCTCGCCAGTGTCAGCGCTTTCATCGGCATCGCGGCGGGGGCCGTGCAGGGCTATTACGGCGGGCTGACCGATCTGCTGTTTCAGCGCTTTATCGAAGTCTGGAGCGGCTTGCCGGTGCTCTATTTGTTGATTCTGCTCTCCAGCCTCGTTCAGCCCGGCTTCTGGTGGCTCTTAGGCACGATGATGCTGTTCAGTTGGATTGCCCTGGTCGGCGTGGTGCGGGCGGAAGTTTTGCGCACGCGCAATTTCGATTACGTCCGCGCCGCCCGCGCGCTTGGGGTGGGCGATGGGGCGATTTTGCGCCGCCATGTGCTCCCCAACGCAATGGTGGCGACCGTTACCTTTCTGCCGTTTCTGCTGAATAGCGCCATTGGCGTGCTGACCAGTCTGGATTTCCTCGGCTTCGGCCTGCCGCCCGGCTCGCCCTCCCTGGGGGAGATGCTGGCGCAGGGGAAGAATAATCTGCACGCGCCCTGGCTCGGCATTACCGCCTTCGTCAGCCTCGCGGTGATTATGACGCTGCTGGTGTTCATCGGCGAGGCGGTGCGCGACGCGTTCGATCCGCGCCGAGGCTTACGATGAGCGACGCTTTGCTGGCGGTGCAGAATCTCGCCATCACCTTCAACCCGCCCGGCGGCACGCCGGTTCCGGCGATGCGGGGGCTGAGTTTTTCGCTCCACAAAGGCGAAACCTTAGTGCTGGTGGGCGAAAGCGGCTCGGGTAAATCGGCGTCTGCCTTGGCCATTCCGCGCCTGCTGCCCAAGGGCACGGATATTTCCGGCTCGATCCGTTTTTTGGGGCAAGAGTTGACCCAGGCTAGCGAGACCGACCTCCGGGGGTTGCGCGGCAACCGCATCGGCATGATTTTCCAAGAACCGATGACGGCGCTGAACCCGCTCCATCGCGTCGGTGACCAGATCGCTGAAACCCTGCGCCTGCATCGCGGCCTCAGCCAAACCGAGGCGCGCGCCCGCGTGCTGGCGCTGATGGCGGAAGTGGGTATCGACCGGGCGGAGGAGCGGCTTTCGGCCTTCCCGCATCAGCTTTCCGGCGGCCAACGCCAGCGCGTGATGATTGCGGCGGCCCTTGCGTGCGACCCCGCCTTGCTGATTGCCGACGAGCCGACGACCGCGCTGGACGTGACCCTGCAAGCGCAAACCCTGGCGCTGCTAAAGCGCATCCAGGCCGAACGGGGCCTCGGCATTCTGTTCATCACCCATGATTTCGGTGTTGTGCGGCGCATGGCCGATACGCTGGCCGTGCTGCGGCGCGGGGAATGCGTTGAAATCGGCCCCGCCGCTCAAGTTCTCACCCAGCCCCAGGCCGCCTATACGAGCGCGCTTTTGGCGGCGGAACCCTCGGGTCGCCCCGCGCCCGTCTCCGATACCGCGCCGATTGTGCTGGAGGGGCGGGATCTCTCGATCCGTTTCGGCACGCGGCGCTGGTGGGGCGGGCTGGGGGCGGGGTATCTTGCCGTCGATCATGTCTCGCTCAGTTTACGCGCCGGGGAGACGCTCGGTGTTGTCGGCGAAAGCGGGTCGGGCAAATCCACCCTCGGCCTGCGGCTGTTGCGTTTGTTGCGCGGTGGTGGTCGTGTGGACCTCCTCGGGCAGGATTTGGACGCGCTGCCAGGCCCGGCCCTGCGCGCCGCGCGGCGGCAGTTGCAGGTGGTGTTTCAAGACCCGTTCGGCTCGCTCTCGCCGCGCCTTTCGGTCGGGGAAATCATCGGCGAAGGGCTGACGGTGCATCCCGACGGGCGCGACCCGGCTAGCGCAGTTGCCGAGGCTTTGGCCGATGTTGGGCTTGATCCCGCGATGGCGGACCGTTATCCGCACGAGTTTTCCGGCGGGCAACGCCAGCGGATTGCCCTTGCGCGCGCGCTGATCCTGCGCCCCCAGGTGCTGATTCTCGACGAGCCGACCAGCGCGCTGGACCGCTCCCTACAGGGCCAGTTGATTGAGCTGCTGCGCCAGCTCCAGGCCAGCCGGGGGCCCGCCTATCTGTTCATCAGCCATGATCTCGCGGTGGTGCGCGCGCTGAGCCATCGGATCATTGTTCTGAAAGACGGCAAGATCGTTGAGACCGGCGATACGGAAACGGTGCTCACCCGCCCACAGAATCCCTACACGCAAGCCCTGCTCGCCGCCGCCGATCTAAGATAGCGGTTGAGAAAAATTTGATCGCTCCTGTCTAAAAGCGCGCGTGACCCGGCGTGCCTACCGCGCCATGCTAAACCCATGTGGATCATCGTTACCCTCGCCGCCGCCTTTTTCCAATGCGTGCGCACTTTCCGGCAACGGGCCTTAAAGGGCCTGCTGAGCACTAACGGCGCGAATTTCGTGCGCTATATCTATGGCGCGCCCCTCGCTTTAGCGGCGCTCGCGCTGTTGCTGGCGACTAGCGGCGCGCCCCTGCCGTCGGTGCCGGGCGGGTTCTGGGTTTCCGCTATCTTGGGTGGCCTCGCGCAGATTCTGGCGACCTCGGCGCTTCTCTTAGCCATCACGCGCGATAGTTTTGCGGTCGGCACGGCCCTGTCGAAAACCGAAGCCTTGCAAGCCGCCATTATTGCTGCGCTGTTTTTCGGCGAGCATGTGGGCTGGGGCGGGGCCTTGGCGATTGCGGCGGGGTTCGGCGGCGTGGCGCTCTTAACGCTGAAAAGCTTGGATCGGCGCGCGTTGATGGGCAGCGGCAGCATGTATGGGCTGATCTCGGGTTTCTTTTTCGGCTGGTCCGCGATGTTTATCCGCGATGCCGCTCTTGCGGTGCCGACCGATTTACCGCTGCTGGCGGCTCTCGTTACGCTGGCCTCGGTCACGTCCTTGCAAACATTGATGCTAGGGGCGTGGCTGCTGGTGCGCGAACCGGGGATGGTGACAAAGGTTTTCCGGGCCTGGCGGGTGAGTGCGCCGGTCGCAATCCTATCCGTTCTGGGTTCGGCCTGCTGGTTTTTGGCCTTCACCCTCCAAAAGGCCGCCTATGTGCGCGCGCTGGGGCAAGCGGAACTGGTCTTCACGGTTGTTGCTTCCACATTCCTGCTGCGTGAAAAATTCGGGTTCCGGGAAGCGCTGGGAACCTTCATCATTACGGGATCGATTGTCGCGTTACTGACGTTAACCCGGTAAAAAAAGAGCCGTTAAGGGCCGCCGGGGGAGAGAGTCCTACCCCCATGGCCATTCCGATTCCGACCGTTAAAACCGCCTCCGCCGATGCGATTGCCGCCCTGGTGGCGGGGCCGGCCCTGGGCGCGGTAGGGCTGATTTTCAACCGCGCCTCACCGCTCGGCCCCTCGGCGACCGCCGGGTGGCGCATGCTGTTTTCGCTGCTGTTGACGGGGTGGAAGATCCGCAGTTTGCCGCCGCGCCCGCTGTGGGGCTGGATGGGATTTGCGGGGCTTTTCTACGCCGCCGATCTCGCGCTTTGGTATGGGGCGATTATGCGCACCAGCTTGATGAGCGCGACGCTGATTATCAATATCTACCCCGCTATCGTCGCCCTGCTCGCCTGGCCGCTCTTGGGGGAAAAACCAACGCGGCGGCTAACGATGGGGCTCGTGCTTACCCTCTGCGGCGGGGCCGTGGTTGCCCTGCGACCGCAAGCGGCGGGGGGCAGTGCCTTTACGCCGGAGGATGCCTATGTGGGTGCGATTCTCACCTTCTGCGCCGCCTTCGTTTATGCGGGCTATACGGTGGTGACGAGCCGCGTGACGGGGGAACTCAGCAGCACAACGGCGACTTTCTGGACCAATCTCATCGCTCTGCCGATTCTGTTCGCCATTGCCTTTATCAGCGGGGAGAAAATCCAGATTACCGGCTGGGCGGCGCTTTGGCCGGTGCTAGGGCTCGCCGTGTTTGGCGGCGTGGCGCAACTCAGTTTTGCCTACGCGCTTCAACGGCTGCCCGCCGCTTTTGCCGCGATGGGGAGCCACTTATCGCTCATCTTTACCGGGTTGGTCGGCTGGGCGGTTTATAGCGAGCCGATCACGCTGGAGCATCTGATCGGCGGCGGGCTGATCATCGGCGGGCTTGTTTGGGCGCGGGAGAAGCGGAAGCGGGATTAAGCGCGCTTACGGCCGGGAACGGCTACGCGGGGCGGCCGAATGGCCATATCGAGCCAGTGGCTTGGCGGGGACGCGCTATCACCAGCGGCGGCGCGGAAGAATTTGAGAATCACGACGCGCACGGCCGAGGTCAGCGACGATTGCTGACGGTAAAGATCGATCTCGGTCATCACTTCGGCAAGGCTGCGCCCGGTAAGCCGCGTCATGGTCTCCAGCGCGTCCCACATTTCTGGCTCCAGCCGCAATGAGGTGCGTCGGGTGCCGATGCGCACCGTCTGGCAGCGCAAGGTTGAGTCGGAGAGCGAGGGCGAGGCCCGATGCGAAGGGCGCGTATCCGGATGCGTGTGCATATCTTCATATTCTATATCGTATGGAAATATGCAACCGATTTTATGTGGAGCGCCGTGAGTTTTAGGCGAACTAGAAGGTGAGGCTTACCTTCTGCCCGTCCGACAGGCTGCACTCACCAAAACCACCCCCGAACGGCCCCGCCGATGCTTGGGCAAAGGTCAGCGTACAGGTGAGCGTTCGCGCTTGACTGCCGAGCAGCAGCGCTTGACCTTTCGAGCCATATTCTGTGCGTGGGCCGTAATCGTAATAATCATCGTCGGGATAATAAAGCCGCCCGCGCCACACCACTGGCGGGCGATAGACCGGGCGTTGCGGATAGCTTGTACGGGTTTCCTGAATCAGATTGCCCGTAAACTTCTCGCCGCCCGGCAGCACCGTGGTGATTTGGACGGCGGCTTCGCCGGGGTAGCGGCTGGCCGTCATCGTGAAGCGCTCGCCCTGCCGCCCATCCGTGCCGATCAAGGCGGCGTCCAGGCTGCGGAACTGCGGTTGCGGCGGGGCGCAGGCCGCAAGCCCCAAGAGTATCCCTGCCAATATCCCGCGCGAAACAAGCGTCGCCATCGTCTAAAACTCCTCGGCCCCCGAAAAGGGGCTTGCCCTTATTTAGGCTTAGCCGATGCGTGCAGCAAGATTATGCCGCCGACACGAGCAGCCGCCCGGTCTTTGGATGGCGCAGAACGGCGACGGGCGTGTCATAGGCTTCGGATAGCGCGGCCGCCTCGATCACCTGGGCGAGCGGGCCGCTACGCAAAAGCTGGCCGTGGAGCAGCAGCAGCGCCGCGTCCGCCACCCGCGCCGCGAGGGTAAGATCGTGGAGAATGGCGACCACGGTCACGCCGTCCTGAGCCGCCAGATCGCGCGCTGTTTCCAGAATAACGATTTGATGTTTTAGGTCGAGTGCGGCGGTGGCCTCGTCCAGCAGCAGCACGCGCGGCGGGGCGTCGCCGGGCGGATACCAAAGCTGGGCGAGCGCGCGGGCGAACTGCACCCGCTGCTGCTCCCCCCCCGAAAGGCTGGCATAGGGGCGGCTCCAAAACGCTTCCAGATGAAGCTGACGGCGGATAGCCGCCAGCGCCATCCGGTCGAAAGCGCTGTTTTGATGGGGTAAGCGCCCCAGCGCCACCACCTCTTCGACCGTAAAGGGAAAGGCGAGATGGGTTGCCTGGGGCACCAGCGCGCGGTGACGGGCGAGATCGCCCGCCGACCAAGCCGAGAGGGGCCGGTCGAACCAAGTCAGGGTCCCCGCGGTGGGCGGTCGGTCGCCGCCGAGGAGGGCGAGCAGGCTCGATTTCCCCGCCCCATTCGCCCCCAGCACCGCCGTTACCGTTCCCGGCGCCAGCGTGAAGGTGAGGTTCTGCAGAATAGCCTTGCCGCCCAGCGTAAGGCCGAGGTTCTGGACCTGGATCATGCAATCCCTCCACCGCGTTTGCGCAGCAAGAGCCAGAGGAAAAAGCCGCCGCCGATAAGATTGGTCAGTAGCCCCACGGGCAGTTCTGCCGGGGCTAGGAGCGTGCGCGCCCCGATATCGGCCAGCACCAGCAAACCCGCGCCGATCACCATCGATCCGGGCAAAACGAAGCGATGGCCCGCCCCGAGCAACAAGCGCGCAAGATGCGGGGCGAGCAGCCCAAGAAAGCCGATCACGCCGCAAAAAGCGGTGGCGGCACCAACGCCGAGCGCGGCGGCGATCACCAGAACCCGGCGCAATCGGGTGACATTGACCCCCAAATGCGCCGCCTCGCGCTCGCCCAAAGCAAGCGCATCGAGCTTGCGGGCTTGGCTGAGCAGACCTCCGAGGCAGAGAACCGCCGCTGGAAACACCCAACCCACGCCGCGCCAACCGCCACTTGCCACACTGCCGAGCGACCAATAGGTGATGTCGCGCATTTGCCGATCATCGGAAAGGTATGTCATGAACCCAACCCCGGCCATCGTGATGACGGTCATCGCGAGGCCCGCGAGCAGCAACCCTGCGACACTGGAGGCGCGCACGGTCCCGCTTTGAAAGCGCTGGGCCAAGAGCAGCACCGTTCCCGTCGCCAGCAGGCTGCCGATAAAGGCGGCGAACGGCACCAGCGCAGGCCCCGCGAGAGCCGGAAAATACCCGCCGAAGACAATCGCCGCGACCGCTGCTACCGCCGCCCCGCTCGACACGCCAATCAATCCAGGATCGGCGAGCGGATTGCGGAATAGCCCCTGCATCGCCGCGCCCGCCCCGGCAAGGCAGGCCCCGACGAGCGCCGCCAACAGGGTGCGCGGCAGGCGGATGGCATGCAGCACCAGGGCCGCGCGTTCATCGGCCCCCGGCGCGAGCAGTCCGCGCACCACCTGCCAAGGCGTAAGCTTCACGGCACCGATGCCTAAGGAGAGGATCAGCAGCAGGGCGAGCAGAAGCCCCAGCCCCAGCAGCACGAGGGGCCGCCGCAGTTTTCCGGTCGGCAGGGGCAGGGCAAGGGTGGCGTCGGTCATGGTAGGGCGGCGAGTTTCGGCAGTCCGGCGGTCGGGTGTAGCGCGCGGGCGAGGTCCAGCGCGGCTTCCCCCAGACGCGGGCCGAAACCGAGCAGGAAGAGACTGTCGCGCACAATAATCCGGCCTTCTTTGCCTGCCGGGGTCAAGGACAGGTCCGGGTGTTTGGTCAGCGCTTCGATGCTGCCAAGGGCCGCGACCACATGGCTTGCGGTTAGGATGAAATCGGGCGCGGCGGCCAGCACGGCTTCGGGCGTGAGCGGCTTATAGCCGCTGAACCCGCGCACGGCGTTTTGCCCGCCCGCAAGCTCGATCATCGTTCCGGCGGACGTATTTTCGCCCGCGACCACCAGCCCGCGCGCCGCGCTGAGGACGAACAGGACTTTTGGCCGGTCTTGAATTGGGGCAAGGGCGGCCCGCACGGCGGCAAGATCCCGGCGCACCGTCGCTTGCAGTTTCGCGGCTTCGGGGGCTTTGCCGAGCGCGTCGCCGATTTGGCCGATCCGCGTGAGCACCGCGCTTTCGGTGAAGCCATCGGCCAGCGCCAACACGGGAATTCCGGCGGTTTTGATCTGAGTTAGGATCGGCGGTGGCCCGGCTTCAGCGGCGGCGATGACGAGCGTCGGATTAAGCGAGACGACGCCTTCCGCCGACAGATTGCGGACATAGCCGATGCTGGTCAGGCTTTGCGCTTCGGGCGGATAGAGGCTGGTGGTATCGGTGCCGACTAAGCCCTTTTGTGCCCCTAAGGCATAGACGATCTCGGTCGCGGTGCCGCCTGCCGAAACGAGTCGCGGCTCGGCTGCCAGCGCGGGCAGGGCGATGAGCCCCGCCAGCAGCGGAAGAAGCGCGCGTCTCATTGTGCGCCCAAGGTCGGCAGGGCCGCAACCAGCGCGCGCCACGCCGGATCTTCCGCCTGGCCTGGCTTGCGTTTGCCAAACAGCGAGGCGACCAGGGTTTCTTGCGCATCGAACAGTTCGAGCGAGGTGACGACCCCATCGTCGGTCGGCTTATAGACGACCCAGGCGTGGGTGATCGTCGGCTCCAGAATATGCAGATTGAAGGCGGGATCCATCACGTTGAACCAAGGGCCGGTCGCCAGCAGTTTCGCCACCGGGCCGGTATGAATCTGAATGATCCCCGGATTGCCGACGAAGACCATAATCGGGGTTTCGGCGGTTGCGGCACCTTCCAGAACCGCGCGCAAGCTGAGCGGCGCGACGGGCCGCGCGCGCGCTTCCCCCGCGAGGCGTAGCGCCTGCTGGCGGGCGAGTTTGAAGCGCATCAAGAGCCCGTGGAATTCGTGCGTATCCTTCAGCCCGTCCCATCCGGCGATGAATCCGGCTTGATCGATCTCACGGTCGGGGAGGGGCGTTTTCGCCGGAGCCAGGGCCTCTAAGGTAAGCGGGGCCGCGTCGGCAGTGACGAAGGCGGCAACCAGCGCTTGGAACGCCGCTATATCGCTGCCCTCAACCAGATAGATTTTATGCAGCGCCCCGCCCGCTTTATCGAAGAAATGCAGACTGTTGCGGTCGCCGCGCGGGCTGCTTTCGGTCACGGCGACGGCGTGTGCCCAGGCCCACAGGAAAATCCGCAGGTCGATCTCATCGCCCAGGACCAACCCGACCATGCCATCGAAGGAGGGGGCGTTATAGGGGCCGGTTTTTTCGTGAACGATGCTCTCGTTCCGCGTCAGCACCATCACCGGGCCAAGGCTGGGAACGCGCCCCAGAATCTCCTTAAACTCCGGGCGCAGGCGCGTTGAAACCGCCCCATCGCCGCCCGCGAGCAAAAGCTCCAATTCCGAAACGCCCAAGCGCTCGGCGGCATTGCGGCGGCGCAGGCCGGTTTCCTGGGCCAGAAGCTCGGCATGGCGCGCGGCGAGCGTGTCCAACCCGAGGGGGCGGGCAGCGGGGCTGGCGGGGGGTGGGGCAAGCGTGGTCATGGCGAGGCTCCTTGAGGGAAAGATCAATTCAGCGTGAAACGGATGGGCACTTGCACCCAGGCGGCGAAGGCAATGCCGTCGCGCCGATAGGGTTCAAACTGCCAGCGGCGGACAGTGGCGAGCGCGGCGCGGTCGAGCAGTTCGAAGCCGGAACTGCGCCAAAGCAGAACCTCCTCCTGATCGCCCTCGGGGCCGACCCGGACGCGCACCAGCGCTTCCCCCTGCTGGTCGAGCGCCGCTGCCCGAGGGGGGTAGGCGGGTTTTACCGGCGGTTCCCGAAACCTCGGCTCGGTAATCAGCGGGACGGCGGCCACTTCCGGCGCGGGCGGTGCCGGGCTTGGGGGTGTGATCGGTGCAGGGGTGGGTATGTTTGAAATACTTGTCGATACATCCGAAGCCGGTCCAACCGAGGCCGCCGCGAGAACCGCAGCTTTCGGCGGGGGTTTGCGCGGGATGGGTTTCTCAGAAACGGCTTTTTGTTTCGGCGGGGGGGCCGCGACCGGCGATGGTTCGGAGACGGTTAAGGCCTCTGGCAGCGAAGGGGGCAGCGGGGCGGCGGCAACCCGCACCGGCTCGGGAGGAGGGGGAGCCGGGGTTTCGATGGGCGGTGGCGGCACTGCGATCGGCTCAGGGGCTGGCGGCGGCGCGTTCTGGGCTGGTGGCGCGGCGTCTGCCACCGGGGCGGGCAGCAGCATCAGCGTGATCGGCATCGGGTCGGGCTTCGGTAGGCCGGGGCGCAAGGCCGGGATGCTGGCAATGCCCGCAATCAACGCGCCATGCACCAGCAGGGAGGCCAAAAAGGCCCCGCCTGCTTTCGATTCGGCCCGCCCCCCGAACATCGGCTTACCAGCGCGCCGACAGGCTGACCATGAAGGTCCGGCCCGGTTGCGTGTACCGCTCCAGATCGGTGCGGTTGGCTTGGAAGCCCGATACATCCAGCGCGTTGTAATATTGCTTGTCGAAGAGATTATACACACCGGCGGTTAGGCCAAACTGCTCGGTGATATCCCAATAGCCCGACACATCCATAATGGTGGCCGAGGGCACTTTGTAGAAG
The DNA here is from genome assembly GCF_044372965.1 of Elstera sp. Taxonomy (NCBI): domain Bacteria; kingdom Pseudomonadati; phylum Pseudomonadota; class Alphaproteobacteria; order Rhodospirillales; family Rhodospirillaceae; genus Elstera; species Elstera sp. The sequence goes on from NZ_JBILQX010000031.1 coordinate 20,457, forward strand.
CTCGGGTTGCTCACCCGGTCCTTCTGGGCATAGTGGCTTGCCATTAGGCTCGCGCCCCAGTTTTGGGTCGGATGATCGTAGGTTAAGCCCGCGCGCAACGTGAAGGGTGCGATGTTATCCAAGGGCTGGTTCGTATCGTCGTTGGTGCCGTGGGCATAGGCAAGGCTGCCGTGCAGGCCCCAATCCGGCAAAAAGCGATATTCCCCGCGCGCCTCGAGCCCCCAGATGGTGGCTTTCGAGACATTGCGTGACTGATATTGCGTGATGCCGTCGCGCGTGACGCCGATCATCGTGCTCTCGATGAAATCGGTATAGGCATTGTAGAAGCCTGAGGCGCTAAAGCTGCTGCCGTCCTTGAACTTACCGCGCAGCCCCGCTTCCACGCCGTCGCTTTCTTCGGGCTTCAGATTGGCATTGGGGAGAATCTCATAGCGCGACGGGCCGTTGGTGAAACCAATATTGGCATCGTCATAGGGCGGGGCGCGAAAGCCGTGGGCATATTGCCCGAAGACCGAAAACCGCTCGTCGATTTTATAGGTCGTGCCGAACTTCGGCGAAACGGCGGTGTCCGAAAACTCCCGGATCTGGAAATTGCGGTAATTGGTATTGGCGAAGGCCTGATCGGGCGAGGGCGTGAGGCGGTAATAGTCGAACCGCACGGCGGGCAGGAAGGTCCAAGGTCCGGTTTTGATTTCGTCCTGCACATAGGCCCCGGCTTGCAGGGTTTTCGTGTCGGGGAAAGTCTTGTTCGGGAAAACTTCCGAGGGAACCCCCGGCCCGCCCGAAAAGCTCTGCGTGATCGCGCCGGTCGCAAGCGTCCGCTCGTAGCGATTGCGCGGCCGTTCAGTCTTGGTTTGGTCGAGCGACAGGCCATAGGTGAAGGCATGGCTGAGCCCAAACCAATCGGCGGAGGATTTCGCCTGCACCTCCCCGCCGTAAATATCCTGAGTGAAATCAAGATCGCTGTAACGGTAGCGCGCAAGGCCAGTGGTCAAGCGCTGCTGTTCGGTCACTTCCTCCCGGCTGGCGCGCGTGTAGAAGAGTTTCGTGTCGATCTGATCGATGAAGCTCAGCGGGCGCGCGTAGCTATGGTCGAGACTCACTCGGTAGCGCTGGGTTGTATCCCGGCCTTGGGAATCGAGTACCGAGGCGCTGCGGTCGGTCAGAACATTCGTGTCGGTTTCGCGCTTCAGATATTCGCCGGTCAGGCGCAGGCGGTTGCCCTTCTCGCCAATGGCGAGTTTTCCCAGGAGATTATCGCTGGTGTAATCCTGCGGATTGGCTTTCAGCGCGCCCTTGTTCTTCACCTCATGTCCGTCGCGGCGGGTGTAGTTCAGCAAGCCCTCGACCGGGCCGACGCGGCCCGCGGCGGTGGCGGCCTTGCCGAAGCTTTTGTCGGAACTATCGTAGGAGCCGCGCCCGCCGATGTACCAATCGCGGCCCACCTCGTTCAGATAATCTTCCGGGTCTTTGGTGACATAGGCCACCACGCCGCCCAGCGCATCGGACCCGTAGAGTGCCGAGCCAGGGCCGCGCAGGATTTCCAGGCGCTTTAAACTGTCGAACTCCACCGTATCGCGCGTATAGGCGGGGTTTGAGGCGGGGAAATCGGGCAGTTTTACGCCATCGACCTGCACCCGCACGCGGTTTCCGCCGATACCGCGAATGGTGTAATTCCCTTGGCCCGCGCGCGTCGGCTGATTGCCCACCGCAACGCCCGGCTCGTAGCGCACGGCATCTTGCGGACGATGCACCCCTCGGCGGCGCAAATCCTGCTCCGGGATCACCGTTACCGTGCCGGTTTCCTCCCCGATGGGTTTTTCCGTGCGCGTGCCCGTCACCGAAAGCGTATCGAGCTGCGTGACCGGGGCGGCGGGGGTTTGCCCAAGGGCGAGGCCCGGCAGCAAAAGCGCGGGTAGGGCAGCAGACAGGGAAAGCGCCCGCAACCGCGAGCATCGGAAAACAATCATCGCAACTCACCAACAACAGGGTAGGCAAAAGCCTGGAAGGAAAACCCGGTGCTGGCGAAAGACGTGGCTGGCGGGGGCGGGGGAGGGTTTAGGCGGAGGAGCTTTGCGCGCCCGCTACTTCGTTAGAATCAGCTTATTCGTTGACGTTAAGCGCAGGCGGTAGTGATCGGTTCCGTGCTGGATCAGCACTTCCCGCTGCGTCGCAAAAAGATCGCGACTCTGGAGAATCGGCAGATCGCTCGGCACGGTGCGGGCGGTGGGCTCGCCCAGAGTGCTGGAAACGTCAGCAAGGTTCGACATGGCAAGAGACCCCTTAGGATTGACAGGGGGAAGCCTAACGCTGCTCACTTGCGAATGCAATCGATTCTTAATTGCGAAATTGAGGCCCGGCTTTTTTTGGGAGCGACGGTCGTTTTTTGTGCTGTGCACCCTAAAACTCGGTTTAAATAGCTGGCCCCAATAGGCTCACCGGGGCGGCGCAGGTGCCGCCGCGATTGACAATCGGGGCGAACATAGGCAGGGTCCGCCCGCCTGATAGAGCCGGGGAATGCCAGTCAATGCGGACTTTTCTCGATTTCGAGAAGCCAATTGCCGATCTTGAAGCCAAGATCGAAGAACTGCGGCATCTGACCTCAGATGATTCGGTGAATATCGCCGAAGAAGTCGGTCGTCTGGAAGTCAAAGTCGATAAGCTTTTACGCCAAACGTTTGCCAAGCTCACCGCCTGGCAAAAGGTGCAGGTCGCCCGCCATCCGCAGCGCCCGCATGGGGTGGATTACATCGCGGCGCTGATCGATGATTTCACGCCCTTGGCGGGGGATCGGTCGTTCGGGGAAGACGCGGCGATTATCGGCGGGCTCGGGCGGTTTCGCGGGCAAAGCTGCGTGGTGATCGCGCAGGAAAAAGGCCATGATATGGCCACCCGCATTAAACACAATTTCGGCATGCCCAAGCCCGAAGGCTACCGCAAGGCTATTCGTCTGCTGGAACTGGCCGGGCGCTTCAATCTGCCCGTCATTACGCTGGTCGATACCGCCGGAGCCTATCCCGGCATCGAAGCCGAAGCGCGCGGCCAGGCCGAAGCCATTGCTCGGTCCATCGACGCCTGCCTTGCCGCGGCCGTGCCGATCATCAGCACGATCATCGGCGAAGGCGGCTCGGGCGGCGCGATTGCCATTGCCACCGGCAACCGCGTGAACATGCTGGAGCATTCCGTCTATTCGGTCATCAGCCCGGAAGGCTGCGCCTCGATCCTTTGGCGCTCCTCGGACAATGCCCAGGACGCGGCGGAAGCCTTGCGCATCACGGCGCAAGAGTTGGAAAAGCTCGGCGTGATCGACGCGATTGTTCCCGAACCCTTGGGCGGCGCACACCGCGACGCCGGCGCGATCATCGCCGACGTCGGCACCATGATCGAAGACCAGTTGCGCCCGCTGCTGCTGCTCGACGGCGCGGCGCTCAAGCAGCAGCGCCGCGAAAAATTCCTGGAAATGGGACAGAAGGGGCTTTAGCGGCCCCTCCTAACCTTCCGCCGTCGTAAGGCTATTCGCCTCGCCCGTATAGAATTCCGGGTAGTGTTTCGCCACGACCGGACTGTCGGACGCGAGCGCGTGGCAAGTATCGAGAATCGGCGGGCGGCGGCTGCCGAAACCGGGCTGGAGGGGCGACGCCGAATCCTTGTCGGTAGGCTCGATCACGCCGCCGTCGTCACCGCGGTTGAGGGCTTTCAGCCGCGCTTTACCGGGGGCGATGGTCTGGAAGGCAACCGTGGCGACCGGGCCTAAGAGTTCCACCAGATGGGTACAGCCGTGGGTTCCGCCGACGCGCGCCTTCACCGCTTTCGTCCAGCCGGGGCCGATTTTCAGCCCGATGATGCGCTGAAAATTGCCAACAATGGCCGGGCACATTTCGAAGGGGGAATGGTCGGTCACGGCTTCCACCGCTTGGACGGTAAAACTATCGTCCACGGTCAGGCGCAGCCACATTTCATGCACGGGAACGCCGGGCTCGACGCGGCCGCGCCACGCATTATCGAAGGCATAGGCTTTCACATCGGTCAGATGGGCTTCGATATCCCACAGCCCGTCGGCGCGGTGATAGCCGTTCAGGGTAATCTGCCGAGTGTGAAAAGGCTCGCGGGCGACAGCGGGCGATAGGGGCATCGGAAAACCAACTCACTAAAGTTTACCTTAACGGAAACCTCAGCGTGCGGCGGGTTCGAAAGCTTGGCAAGGGCGCGCCGGGGGCAAAGGCCCGCCCCCGGCGCACAGCAGGTCTGCGTTAAGCCGCAACCGCCTCATCGGCCAGCACCGCCTGATAGGCGGGGAGCGTTAGGAAGGCTTCGAAAGTCTCGCTGGTCACGAGCGTATCCAGCAGGGCAGCGGCTTCGGCGAATTTACCCGCCTTGAACGCGTCATCGCCCAGCTTCGCCCGATAGGTTTCCAGCTCTTCCGCTGCAAAGGCCCGCACCAGATCGACCGTGATCTTGCGCCCGTCCTTCAGGGCGCAGCCGTGGCGCAGCCATTGCCACACTTGCGCCCGGCTGATTTCGGCGGTGGCCGCGTCTTCCATCATATTATGCAGCGGCACGCAGCCCAGCCCGCGCAGCCAGGCTTCAAGATAGCCGATACCAACGTTGAGGTTCATGCGCAGACCGGCTTCGGTGATATCGCCCTTGGGGGCCGTCACGAGTTCCACCGCGTTCGGATGCACATCCTGGCGCTGGCGCGGAATCTGATTGGCTTCCTTCATATGTTCATCGAACACGGCCTGCGCCGTGGGGATAAGGCCGGGATGGGCGACCCAGGTGCCATCGTGCCCATCGGTCACTTCGCGCAGCTTATCGGCCTGCACTTTGTCGAGCGCGGCGGCATTGGCTTCGGGATTATCCTTAACCGGAATAAGCGCCGCCATCCCGCCCATCGCGTGTACTTTGCGCTTGTGGCAGGTCTTGATGACCAATTGGCTATAGGCGCGTAGGAACGGCGAGGTCATCGTCACCGAGGCGCGGTCCGGCAGAATGGCGTTGGGATCATTGCGGAATTTTTTGATGTAGCTGAAAATATAATCCCAGCGGCCGCAGTTGAGCCCGGCGGAATGCTCGCGCAGTTCATAGAGGATTTCATCGACCTCGAAGGTCGCCAGAATGGTTTCGATCAGCACGGTGGCCTTGATCGAACCCTGCGGCACGCCGAGGAGCGTTTGCGCTTCGACGAAGACCGAATTCCACAGCCGCGCTTCGATATGGCTTTCCAGCTTGGGCAGGTAGAAATAGGGGCCGGTGCCGCGCGCCAGCGCTTCCTTGGCATTGTGGAAGAAATACAGACCGAAATCGACCAAGCTGCCCGAGGCGATTTCGCCGTCGATGACGATATGGTTTTCTGGCAGGTGCCAGCCGCGCGGGCGCACGAACAGCACGGCGGTTTCATCCTTCAACGCATAGGCTTTGCCATTGGCGGGATCGGTATAGGCGATGCTCTTGCGCACGGCATCGCGCAGGTTGATCTGCCCGTCGATCATATTGGTCCAGGTCGGGGTGCTGGCGTCCTCAAAATCGGCCATGAACACTTTTGCGCCCGAATTCAGCGCGTTGATGACCATTTTGCGGTCCACCGGGCCAGTGATTTCCACGCGCCGGTCGAGAATATCTTTCGGCAGCGGGGCTACCGTCCAATCGCCGTCACGGATCGCGGCGGTTTCGGGCAGAAAATCCGGCTTCTCGCCCGCATCCAAGCGCAGTTGCCGTTCGTCGCGTAAGGCCAGCAGGCGCAGGCGCTCGGCATTGAATTTACGGTGCAGATGGGCGACGAAGGCCAAGGCCTCATCCGATAAAATTTCCTCGAACCCCGGCTTCATTGCCCCAGTCACCTGGATACCCTGCGTCACACTCATCACTCAATCCTCACCTTATATATAGGGCGCGTGTTGTTTGCTTTGACGGGGCCGGGGCGGCGGCGCTCGCACTGCACAGCAAGGTAAGGGAATTGGAGCCGCTCGCCAAGCCAGCAGACGCGCTTTCTGGGGCTGCCTAAATTTGTGCGCCTGCGAAGAAGGCAGGGCGCTGTAAATTTGTGCAGTGCACGCGCAGCTGCCCGTTTCACCGGCAAGGGTTTCTGCCGATTCTAAAATGGCATGGATGTTGCTAATTTGCGTCCACGGTGCGGGCAAGGGTCGGTTCGCGTCGCAAGGGGTCTCGAACAGGGGGGCCTCGGCGCGGCGCACGATAGCTGCAACGGCAGGTTGGACGGGGAGGCTTCACCAAAATATCCCGCAAAACTGCTTATCCCTTGCCCCACCGCTCACAAAAGCCCCCGTCCGGGGGCTTTTTGTTGCCTCGATTCGAGTTAACGGCCTTTCAGCCCGCTGCGACAAATGCCGCAGGGGGGTTGACAGGGCTTTTGCACCTGCGCGCATTTTTTGGTCGCATCGGCTGTATTTCGCGTTTGATTCTTGCGCGTTGTGGCGAAAATTAGAATGAGCAATGTCGAATAAGGCATTGATTTGTCACTATGCAGCCGACTGGGACCTGCCATTCCATGCGGCGCGTGCAAAGCTGGCGCGGTCTTATTGCGCTGCACAATGAGCGGGGTTGGATGTAGTTTGGTTTCAACAAAACAACAAACACACCTCCCCGACCTGAAAGGAGCTACATCATGGCTCGTATCTCTGCCCTAAACACTGGTTTCGCCGCTTCGGCCCCCACGACCTCGCTTACGGACACGCTGAATGCCTGGTACGTGCGCTGGCAAGAACGCCGCGAACTCGCCTCGCTCGATCAGCGCGCGCTCGATGATATTGGGCTCAGCCGTGGCGACGTTCTGACCGAAGTCAGCAAGCCGTTCTGGCGCGCCTAAAGCCCGCCCTAACGCCTTACTCTATTGCTGAAGATGCCGCGCCCCAATTTGGGGCGCGGTTTGCTTTTGGGGCAAGGCCCGCGGGCGGGCCGAGGCTTATCCTCTTTCCGCGCGTATATATAGTCTCGGGATTTCTCAGCATTAGCGTCTGAAGAAATGTGAAAATACCCTAAAACGCCGCTCCTTTTTTAGACAGAATGATGACGGATGGAGCGGATTTATCGGGGCATCTGGGCAAATTTAGCCCGGTAAAATGAATTAAGAATCAAGGTATTACCCCAACAACGCCCGATAACCTTGTGTATTTAATGGAAATTTTCCCGCCGTAACGAGTGTGGTATCTTGGCCACATGAGGGTAAAAAGCCACTCCTAACCTGCACAGCAGGCTTGCTACGACGTAGGGCAATGGGGTTTTATACGCCTGTCCCGAGCGGGGAGGGTCAGTTGATGGTCCCCCGGAAGGGTTCGTTTTGGGTTGAGTACCACCAAGGGGTATTGACAATGAAAAAGATTCTTCTGGGCACGTCTGCCCTCGTTCTGTTGGCCGGTGCCGCTGCTGCGCAGCAAGTCACCACGAAGGCCCCCTTCACCGTTACGCTCGGCGGCTCGATCCGTTCGGACTTCATCATCGTCAACGATGATGCTGCTAACGCCGAATCGCGCGAAGCTCGCCTTGATTATCGTCTGACGCTGAAAGCCGAAGCTAAGGCCGAAAATGGTCTGACCTACGGTTTCAGCGCCCGTCTGCGTAACAACCAGAACGGCTCGGGCCAGGCCAACCAAGACGTCGTTGGTGCCGACACGAAGTTCATTTATATGGGCGGTTCGTGGGGTAAGGTTGAGCTCGGCGACACGCTGGCCGTTGACACCAACCTCGAAGTTCAGGCTCCGTCGGT
>NZ_JBILQX010000032.1:0-28099 GCF_044372965.1 Elstera sp.
CAGGGCGTTGTCGTCCAGATCACGACGCCCGCGCCCGTCAGCGCCGCGTTCGGGCTGCTGACCACGGGAAAGCGCACATAGATCTGCGTCGAGGTATGGTCGTGATATTCCACCTCGGCATCGGCCAGGGCGGTTTGTTCGACCACGCTCCACAGCACGGGCCGGAAGCCCTGGTAGAGCGCGCCTTTCATCAGGAACTTCATCAGTTCCCGGAAGATTTGCGCTTCCGAGGCATAGGCCATCGTCAGGTACGGCTGTTGCCAATCGCCCATAATGCCGAGGCGTTTGAACTCTTCGGCCTGCACGCCCACCCAATGCTGGGCGAAGGCGCGGCATTCCTGGCGGAACTCAACAACGGGCACGGCGTTTTTATCGAGCCCCTTGGCGCGGTATTTTTCTTCGATCTTCCATTCGATCGGCAGGCCGTGGCAGTCCCAGCCGGGCACGTAGGACACATCCTGGCCCAGCATGCGCTGCGAGCGGTTGATAACGTCCTTCAGGATCTTATTCACCGCATGGCCGATGTGAATATCGCCATTGGCATAGGGGGGGCCATCGTGCAGCACCCAGCGCGGCCGCCCCACGCTGTCTTCGCGAATGCGATCATAGAGACCAATCTTCTCCCAGCGGTCCAGAATGGCGGGTTCCAGCTTGGGCAAATCGCCCCGCATGGGGAACTCGGTGGCGGGCAGGAAAACAGAGGTCTTGTAATCGCGGGTCATGGCCGGGCTTTGCACGCTTATCAGTCATTTGGGAAGGCAGACCGTTCCAGAAACGCCCGTCCGGCGCAAGTGCTGAAAGAATTTTACCCTGCAGGCCTTCCTTGCGTGGGTGCTTAGAAGCGCTAGCCATCCCCGTAAGACAGGTGTAACGTATTTGACTTAATTGCAGCGGCCACAGCGCAACAAGCGCGCAGCGAGGGCAGTAGCATGGGGTCAGGAAGCGACACATTCGCGCAGACCTCTCCGGAATCGCCCAAACGGCGGTATCGGCGTCTTCATTCTTGCGCCTTTGGGCTTATGGCGCTTTTTCTGGGGATGCCCGTGGGCGCTTTTGCGCAAGCGGTTTTACCCGCTCCCATTGAACTATCGACCGGCGACGATTACCCGCCGTTTTCGTCAAGGGCCGAGGCCGATGGCGGGGCGGCGGTCGCCCTGGTCAAGGCGGTTTTTGCGGAACTGAAGCAGCCAGTGACGGTGGAGGTTGAGCCGTGGATGCGCGGGAGAACCCGAACGCTGGAAAACCAGATCGACGGAACCTTCCCCTATGTGCCGACGCCGGAGCGGCTACAACAGTTTCGCTACTCGCGCCCGCTCGCCAGTATCAAAATCCGCCTATTTACCCGCCCCGGAACGCCGCTTGCGACTTTGCCGATGGACCTCGTGAATGGTCAAACCCTGTGCATCGCGCGCGGCACGGCTCCGGCGGCCCCGTCGCGGCGGTTGCTTGAGAATCAGCAAGTAACGCTGGTGGATGGCAGCGATGTTGCTACCTGCCTCAAACTGCTGCTCGCCCGCCGCGTCGATATTGTGCAAACCCACGAACAAATCGCTTACCGCATGCTGCGGGAAATGGGGCAAGCGCTCGAAAGCATCACCTTCATCGGCGGTGACGATCCGCGCGCTGCGGAAGAAACCGGGCTGCATCTGATCGTCTCGCGCACCCATCCGCGAGGGGAAGCGCTGATCGCGACCTTCGATAAAGGTCTTGAGGCCCTGCGGGAGAATGGGCGTTTTGCCGAAATTCTCGCCCGCTATGGGCTCACGCTGCCGTCGAGTTGACCTGCAGGCGGTGACAGAGGCCAATCGCTGCCGTTAGCAAGACCACCGCGCCCGCCTGATGGGCTGCGCCTAAATCGACCGGAACTTGGTACAGCAAGGTTAGAATCCCTAAAGTGACTTGCAGTACGACCGCGCCAAGCAGCGCGAGAAGCCAGCCGCGAACGGCGGCGGCACGGCCCCAGAGCCAAAGACCAAGAACAATCGCGCCAACAACAACACCCATCGCCAGCACGCGGTGATGAAACTGCACGGCGGCGTGATTCTCGAAGATATTCTGAACGAACGAGAGGGCCGGATTGCGATAGTCGGGCGGCACCAAGCCATCGCCCATCAACGGAAACTCGTTATAGATCATCCCCGCATCGAGCCCGGCGACGAAGGCCCCCGCGAGGATCGTGACCGCAATGAGCGCAAGCATCCCCGTTGCCGCGCGCTTCTCAGTCGCGAGGGCGGGGGACGCGGTGCGCGGCTGCACGAGGCCCAGGGCCGTCCACAGGGTGAGCGCATAGATCACCAAGGCCATGCCGAGGTGCGTCGCGAGCCGGTAAGCGCTGACGGCGGGCACGTCGCGCAGGCCGCTCGCCACCATCCACCAGCCGATCGCGCCTTGCAGGCCGCCGAGGGCGAAGAGTAGCAGAACCCGCCGCTTCAAGGCACCGTCGAACGCGCCGCGCAGCCAGAAAATCAGCATCGGCACCGCGAACACGATTCCGATTAACCGCCCCCACAGCCGATGAATGAACTCCCACCAGAAGATCGTCTTGAACTCCGCAAGGCTCATGCCCCGGTTGACCTGCTGATACTGGGGGCTCTGCTGGTAGAGGGTGAACTGCTCGCGCCAATCGGCCTCCGACAAAGGCGGCAGCGTGCCGCTGATCGGCTCCCAGCGCACAATCGAGAGACCGCTTTCCGTGAGGCGCGTCACGCCGCCGATGACCACCATCGCAAAGATCATCGCCGCCCCGAAGAACAGCCAGAGCGCCACCGCGCGGCGGGCGGGCGGGGCGACGGGCAGGCGGGCGGTAGCGGTCAGCGTGGAGACGGACATGAAAGCCTTCAATTCGGTCAGCGCAGGTCGGGAAGGTCCACGGCGTGCGGTAGGGCAAAAAGCGTCATGGGCGTGGTGCGCCCGCGCGGAACAATAGAATGCTCGGCGGCCCCTTCAAGTCTTATCCCCGCTCTTTCGAGAACAATATCGGAGACGACGAGCTGCGCCTTGAAGTCTTTCGACAGGCCTTCGAGGCGCGAAGCGGTATTCACCGTATCGCCGATGGCCGTGAGCCCAAAGGCGAGGCCGTGGCCCATTTCCCCCACAATCGCAAGCCCTTGGTGAATGCCAATTCCCATGCGCAGGGGCGCATCAAGATCATGGGCGAAATCGGCATTCAAGGCTTCCAGCCGTTCGGCCATGCGGCGGGCGGCGCGCAGGGCTGAGCGGGCGGCATAGGGCGGGTCTTCCCGCTCGTAACCGAACAGCGCCATGACCCCATCGCCGCTAAACTGCGTCACGGTGCCGCCCGCAGCCCCAATCGCCTCGCCCATCTCGGCGAAATAGCGGTTGAGGATGAAGACGATATCGAAGGGCAGCTTCTGCTCCGACAGGCTGGTGAAACCGCGCAAATCGGCAAACAGCACGGCAATTTCCATTTCCAGGCCGTGGGTGTGCTCGGGCCGGGCGAACCCATCTTGCGGTAGGGCATGGGCGGGCAGCAGCGGCGTTATCTCCATATCCTGCTGGGGGCGAATTTGGCAGGCGAGGCGCACGGTGGGCGGGGCCGAAATGCGGGCGAGCACGCGCGCTTCATTGGCATCGGGCGGGGGCAGACTCTCGCCCCCCTGGCCGATGCGCACCCGGCAGGTGGAGCAGCGCCCGCGCCCGCCGCAAACGGAAGCGTGGGGAATATTGTTCATTCGGCTGATTTCCAGCAGCGTGCGCCCGCGCGGCACGGCGACTTTGCGACCTCCGTGATACTGCACGCGCACCCGGCCCCGCCGCCCTTCGACATGGCCGCGCACGAAACGCGCCGTGAACACCAGGCCGAGCCCGGCGAGTAGAGCGAAGCGTAGCCCGTCACGCAAGTCCAGCAGATGCGCCGCATCCTCCGGCTTGGGCAGTTTCATGTTGGCAATGGTTTGGGCTTGCCAGACCGGATCGCGCATCATCACCATCACTTCGCGGCCCGTTTGGAAAAAGCTGATGAGCACCAATACGGGCATGAGAATGGCAAAAGCGAACAGCCAGGGCCGGGCTTTGGCGTACCACGGCTTCAGCCGCAGCCAATAATGCAGGCCGATACAGCCGTGCAGCCAGGCGAACACGAGCGTTGCCGCCTGGAAAAGCTGCTTTTCGGTACCGAACAGGCTCCAGAGCACATAGGTGTAGCTATCTTGCAGATCGTAAAGCTCGAAGGCGACGCGGGTGCTGACGACATGCTCGATCAGCATATAGGGGATCAGCGCCCCGGTGAGCAGTTGCGCCGCCTCCCAGCGCTTGAGGCGTAACGAGCGCCGCCGGAAGATCGCCCAATAGGCAAGGCCAACGTGGATCGTGACGGCCCCCAGCAGTGTGTACGTGCCGGGTTTCGACCACCAGGGGCTCATAAAATCCCCATGCCAGGCCTGCATGGCCTCCAGGGACACCAGCCCGACCAGATGATTGCTGAAATGGGTGAGGATATACACGAACAGGATCAGCCCGGTGATCAGCCGGACCCGGTTAACGATCTGCGCGGCGGTGAAATTCCACGGCAGCTTAACGCGCGGCGGCGCGGCGGAAGGGGCTTTAAGCGGCAGGTTCATGGTCATCGTCTGTCCCTAATCCTGTCGATCCATCCAGCGTTTGATGCAAAGCGGCTTGCATTTTTCGCAACACAGTCTAAATCGGCGCAGCAGTGGCGGCAATTGGTCGCTGCGCCGGGGCTTTTCCCGGCAGAATGGTAAGGCAGGCAAGGAGTCCCACCTTGGTTCCCATGATTGAGGCCCAGGCACTGACCAAATCGTTCGGCGGCACCGATGCGGTGCGGGACGTAAGCTTCTCCGTCGCCAAGGGCGAGGTGCTCGGTTTTCTCGGCCCGAACGGCGCGGGCAAATCGACCACGATGAAAATGATTACGGGGTTTCTCACCCCAACGCGCGGCACCGCCCGCGTCTGCGGGCACGATATTCTGACGCAAACCCGCGCGGCCCAGCGCCGCCTTGGGTATCTGCCGGAAGGCGCGCCCGCCTATGGCGATATGACGCCCTTCGGCTTGCTGAGCTTCGTTGCCGATGTGCGCGGCCTGAAGGGCGCTGAGCGCCGGAAGCGGATCGAGGCGGCGCTGGACGCGGCCCAGGTGCGCGGCGTGGTGCATCAGCCTATCGATACGCTCTCCAAAGGCTTCAAGCGCCGCGTTGGTCTCGCGCAGGCCCTGCTGCACGATCCCGATGTGCTGATTCTCGACGAGCCGACCGATGGGCTCGATCCCAATCAAAAGCATGACGTGCGTAGCCTTATTCGCGAGATGGCCCCCGAGAAGGCGATTTTGATTTCCACCCATATTCTGGAGGAAGTCGAAGCCCTGTGTACTCGTACGCTGGTGATCGCCCGTGGATGCATCGTCGCCGATAATACGCCCGCCGAATTGCTGCGCCGCGACCCGCTGCACGGGGCCGTTATCCTCGCGGTGGCGGCCGCCGCCCGCCCGATCTTACTTCCCAAGCTGCACTTGATCGCGGGGGCGCTCGCGGTTGAGGAGGAAGGCGGCACGATTATCGTTCGCCCGGTGCCGGGCCGCGAGGCCGATTTGCTGGCCGGGCTGACGCAAGCGGTTCGGGCCGAAAACTGGCCCGTCGCCGAAATTTACCAGCAGCGCGGGCGGCTCGATGTCGTCTTCCGCGCGCTGACCACCGATGCGCGCGCGCGCGCGGCCTGATCCCGAGGAGTTTGCTCATGGTTCCGGCTTTTGCTGTGTTCAAGCGCGAGATTGCGAGCTATTTCGCAACGCCGCTTGCCTATGTGTTTCTGGTGATCTTCCTAGTGCTCGCAACCTCCCTAACCTTTTACATGGGGAATTTTTTCGAGCGCGGGCAGGCCGATCTTCAGGCTATTTTCAATTTCTTACCGTGGCTGTATCTGTTCCTCGTCCCGGCCCTGTCGATGCGGCTTTGGGCCGACGAGCGCAAGAGCGGCACGATTGAACTGCTGCTGACCTTGCCGCTGGCCGTCGGGCATGCGGTGGTGGGGAAATTCCTCGCCTCCTGGGCCTTCTGTGCCGTTGGGCTGCTGCTGGCCTTTCCGCTGGTCATCGCCGTCTCGGTACTGGGCACGCCCGATTATGGGGTGATCGCCGCCAGCGCCATCGGCGCGCTGCTGATGAGCGGGGCCTTTCTCGCCATCGGTTCGGCCATGTCGGCGCTAACGCGCAATCAGGTGATCGCCTTCGTGTTGACGGCCACGGTCTGCTTTCTGGTCACGGCGTCGGGCACCAGCTTGGTGACGAGCGCTTTTGCCAATTGGGCACCCACGGCACTGGTGGAATTCGTCAGCGGCTTTAGCGCGCTCACCCATTTCGCCAATCTCCAGCGCGGCATTATCGATGCGCGCGATGTTCTCTACTTCGGCTCGCTGATCGTTGGGTTTCTGACGATTACCGCGCTGATTGTCGATTTGAAGAAGGCGGAATAGCCATGACATCCCGCTTTTCCCGTCAAACCCTGGTGCTGCTGGGGATTCTCGCGGCGCTGGTGCTGATTATCTCGGTCAATATCATCGGCGCGGGGTGGCTGCGCGGCACCCGGATTGATCTGACCGAAACCAAGCTCTATACCCTCTCGCCCGCGACGCAACGCACCCTGGGGCAGATCGAGGAGCCGATCACGCTGCGGCTGTTCGTCTCCGACCGGCTGACCCGCGAAGTCCCCAGCTTCGCCGCCTACGCCCAGCGCGTGCGCGATTTGCTGAAGGATTACGCCAGCCTGACGCGCGGCCGCCTGACGGTCGAAGTCTTGAGCCCCGACCCCTTCTCCCCGGTGGAAGACCGCGCGGTCTCCTACGGGCTTCAGGGCGTGCCCATCGATCAGGGCGGCGAGCAGGTCTATTTCGGCCTCGTGGGCAGCAATTCCACCGACGATCAGGAGGTCATCGTCTTCTTCGCGCCGGAGCGGGAACGCTTCTTGGAATATGATCTGACCAAAATGGTCGCCAAGCTGGCACGCCCGAAACAGCGGACCATTGGCTTGCTGTCGACGCTGCCGTTATCAGGCGATCCGGCCTTGCAGCAGCAGGGCGGGAGCGGCAATTGGTTGATCTACGATCAATTGAGCCAAGGCTTTGCCATTAAGACGCTGGAAACCAGCGTGAAGCAAATCCCGGCGGATATTGATGTTCTCTGGGTCGTTCACCCGGCCAATCTGCCGGCAGCCACGCTCTACGCTATCGATCAGTTCGTTTTGAAGGGCGGGCGGGCCTTGATTCAGGTCGACCCCGTCTCCGAGGCTGCCGCGTCGCGCGCGCGGATGATGGCGATGCAGGGGATGCCGGGCACGCCGCCCGCGTCCAGCCTGGAGCCTTTGTTCAAAGCCTGGGGCGTTCAACTGGTGCCCGACCGGGTGGTCGGCGACCGGCGCAATGCGCGCAAGGTGTCGGCGGGCGGCACGGCCACCCGCGTGCAGGCGGTCGATTATCTCGCCTGGATTTCGGTGCCGAAAGCCCAACTCGCGGCGAATGATTCGCTGACCGGCGATCTGCAAACCCTCTCCTTCGCCAGCGCCGGGATTCTGGAAGCGCTGCCGGGGGCGGGGACGCAGTTCACGCCGCTGGCCTCCTCTTCCTCCGTCTCGATGAAGCTGGATGCCGCCAAGCTGCGCGGTCAGCCCGATATCGTCGCCTTGCTGCGCGGTTTCCAAAGCGAGGGCGTAGCGCTGACGATGGCGGCGCGCGTCACGGGCCCGGCGAAAACCGCCTACCCCGACGCGCTGCCCGAGGGGGCGGATACGGCGGACCGGGTGACGGAGGCCAAGCAGCCGCTCAACCTCGTCATCGTCGCCGATACCGATATGCTGGAAGAGCGCTTCTGGGCCCAGGTGCAGAATTTCTTCGGGCAGAAGGTCGCCGTGCCCAATGCGGGCAATGGCAATTTCATCACCAATGCTTTGGATAATCTTGCGGGCGGTTCGGCCTTGGCGGGCCTGACCTCGCGCACGATCATCGACCGGCCCTTTACGGCGATCCGGGCCCTGGAGCAGGAGGCGGAAACCCGCTTCCGCGCCAAGGAGCAGGAGTTGCAGGATAAGATCAAGGAAACCGAAAAGAAGCTGTCGGAACTCCGGGGCCGCGAAGTACCCGTGAAGGGCCAGCCGCAAACGGCGAGCCTAACGCCGGAGCAAGTGAAAGAGATCGAAACCTTCCGGGGCGATCTCTTGCGCACCCGCGCCGAATTGCGCGACGTACAGCTTGCCCTGCGCACCGATATCGAGGCCCTGCAAAGCCGCATTCGGCTCTGGACCATCGGCGCAGTGCCGGTTGCCCTCGTCGTGCTCGCGGTTGGGTTGGGGATTTGGCGGCGGAAGCGGGCGCACTCGGCCGCTGCCGCCGCGCGTACTCTGGGTCAAGGGTGAGGTGTGAAATGCAAACTCGGTCGCTTCTCCTCCTCCTCGGTCTTTCCGTCGCCAGCGCGGCGGGGGCCATCGTTACCCTGCAAGCGGATCAACCCGCGCGCAGCCTGCCCGCCGGCGTGAAGCTCTTCACCGACCTTGCTACGAAGCAAGGTCAGGTGACGCGCATTACGCTCAGCCAAGGCAAAGAGAAACTCACCCTGGTCCGCCAGGGTGACACCTGGGGCCTTGCCGAAAAAAGCGGTTACGCGGTCGCGCCAGAGAAAATCCGGCAAATCCTGGTCGATCTAACCGAGGTGGAAACCTTGGAAGGCAAGACCAGCAAGCCGGAACTCTATGGGCGGCTGAACGTCGATGAGGGCGAAACTTCCTCGTCGCGTCGCCTCACCCTCTATGGCGAGAAAGATGCGGTTCTGGCCGATGTCATCCTCGGCAAGCTGCGCGCCAGTGCGGTGAATGCCGCCGCCCTGGGGCTCGACAAGCCGATGCTCTACCTGCGCAAAGCGGGCGAGGCACAGGCTTTCCTGGTCGAAAGCCGCCTCAATCCCAAGGTTGAGGCGCTGGAGTGGCTGGCGAAGGATCTGTTCGATCTGCCGCAGGAAAAAGTGAGCGCCGTCACCCTTACCGGGGCCGATGGGGCGGTGATTGATATCGCCCGCGACACCGCCGCCACCCCGCCGGACTTTATCGTTACCAACCCGCCGGAAGGCCGCGTGTCGAAGAAGGGTTGGGATGTGACGGGCGTCGCCGCGACCTTAGAGGCGATGGCGCTCGAAGACGTTCGCCCCGCCGCCTCCCTGCCGGCAGACGCCCCCAAAAGCCTGAGCCGCTTCACTCTCACCGAAGGCGGGCCGATCACGGTGACACTGGTGAAAGCCGATGGGGCCGATTGGGCGGTCTTCGACGGCGAGAACGACGCGCTGAAGGCAACCAAAGGCTGGGCCTATAAGCTCCCCAGCTACAAGCTGGAGCGGCTGCAAAAGTCGATGATGGACCTGACGGAAGAGCCGAAAAGCTAGCGGCGGCGTAGCTTTCCCCACGCCTGCCGCAGCATCGCCCCATCCTGGGCAGTCGGCAGGAAGAGGGTTGCGGGCGACAGGTGCAGATGCTTCCAGGCCAAGGCGCCGAGCACGAGCACCTGCGCCCAGCGCACCGCGACGAAGCTGAAGGCCGCACCGTTCAAGCCGTAGATCGGCAGCAGCACCAACAATAGCCCGGCGTTCAGGGCGAGGGTCAGGCCCTCGTTGATCGAAAGCGCCAGCGTGCGGTTCCAGGCCTTGAAGGCGAGGGCCTGGAACTCGCGGATGGTCAGCGGCAGAATGCCCAAGATCAACCAGCGCACCAAATCGCTCGCCTCGGCATACTCCGCCCCGAAAACGAGTCGCAGGAACAGCGGGGCGATCAGCCACAGTACCCCTGAGGCCGCGATCATCAGCGCGAGCGTGAGGCGCAGATAGAGCCCCACCACGGCCCCCCGCGCGGCAGGGTCGCTTTCGGCACAGGCGCGCGGAAAGGCGATCTGCGCCACCGAATAGGCCAGCGTTACCGGAATTTGGCTCACACTGGTGGCAACCACATACAGGCCGAGGGCTGCCGAGGGCAAGTAGGTTTGGATCAACCATTGGTCGATGCGGCTATTGGCCTGATAGATCAGGCCCGAGGCATAGATTCGCCCGCCATACGCCAGCATCTCTTTCGCAGCCTCAGGTTCTGGCGTAATCCCGGCCCAGCCGCGCCGGACCAGCGCTACCAGGGGGATAATCACCGTCGGCAGATGCGCCAGCAGATAGGCCCCCGCTACCGCCAGCAGGCCGCGTTCGCCCAAGAGCCACAGGGCGGCAATCGCCAGCGGATAGCCCAAGGCAAGGGTGATGCGGATGAGGTTCCACAGGCCGAGCATGCCCTTGCCGCGCAGCATATCTTGAAAAATCAGCCCGAGGATATGGCAGGGGATCAACCCCAGCAGCAAAAACACCGCCTGAAGCAACTCGGGCTTATTGCCAGGGTAGACGTGCGGCACCACACCGAACCAGCAGATCAAAATTGCCACAGCGCTCACGATCAGCCCGCTCCACAGGCCGGTGGCGAAGACCTGGCGGTCCTTCAGCTTGGCGGTCGCGCTGAAATAGAGTGCGGCGTCATTCAGCCCCAGCAGCAGCATATAGGCGAGCGTCGTCGGCCAAAGCTGCGCGGCGGCCAAGTCCCCGCGCCCCTCCGGCCCCAACAGCCGCGCGGCCAAAACCCCGGAAGCGAAATTTCCGCCCTGCACTAATAAAGTGGTAAGCAGTGTCAGGATAAGAGTCTTCATCGGGGGGCTCGGAACCATTCTGATTGGCCGCAGGTTAACAGGAGCACTCAGGTTCCCCTTGCGTGGAGCGCGGCGGCGGGGATACTACGCCCGCGTTCCCAGCCGCTGCAATCAAGGAGTCTCACCATGACCCGCTACAAACGCTTGATGATTAAACTCAGCGGGGCAGCTATGGGCAGCGGCGGCGGGATTTTCGATAAAGACGCCATCGAGCATATCGTCGCCGAAGTCGTTTCCGCCGTCGATATCGGCGCGCAGGTCGTCATCACGGTCGGCGGCGGCAATATTTTTCGCGGCAATATCGCCGAGACCTGGAATATCGAACGCGCCGAAGCCGATAATATGGGCATGCTCGGCACCGTCATTAACGGGGTCATGCTCCGCGCCGCCATCAACGCCCGCACCGATACCGATGTACGCGTGATGACGGCAATCCAGATCAACCAAATCGCCGAACCCTATATTCGTCTGCGCGCCGCCCGGCACTTGGAAAAAGGCTCGATCGTCATTCTCGTCGGCGGCATCGGCCAGCCTTACGTGACGACCGACTATCCTTCGGTCCAGCGCGCGCTCGAACTGCAATGCGATGCGATCCTCGCGGCAAAGCACGGGGTGGACGGCGTCTATACCGCCGACCCGAAGAAGCATACGGACGCGAAACGCTACCGCAGCCTCTCCTATGATGACGTCATCAGCCAAGACCTGCGCGTGATGGATCAATCGGCGATGCTGCTGGCGCGCGACCATCATCTGCCAATCCACCTGTTCAACTTCGATAAGCCCGGCTGCATCAAGGCTATCTGCTTGGGCGATGACGTAGGCACCTATGTGGGGCCGGGCGCGGCGCTGGAATTAGTTAACAATAGTGGAAATGAAAAATATACGTCATCCAAAGAGAATAACGTAAAGCAACCAAAGCTTGATATAAGTGAAAATAAAATCCAGCATAAACATAAAGATTTAATTAGATCAAAATTCAAGACTTATTTAAGTAATCGGAAAACAAAATATAAGTATGGGGTGGTTAAGGAATCAAAATCGGGCCCAGGAAAAAAATCTCAATCCGAATAATTTTTGCGTTGAGTAATTCTTGCCGCTTGATTGGTGACGATATCGGTCTGTCAGAATATCAGGGGGGAGTCCATCCTCCCCCTAAGGCCGCCGCTGCTGTTCGATTTCGTAGGTCGTATCGGCCAGGGTCAGCAGCCCTTGGAACTTGTCGTAGGGCTCCGAGATGCTGGCGAGGGTTTGTTTTAGGGTGGCGACGATCTGGCGCGCGGCGGATTTATCGCCGATTTCATTATAGGCGAGGGCGATAAGGCCGAGGGCGGCGACGCGCTCGGGCATCGGCATTTCCGACGATTGGGTGGAGCGGTCGTAGGCGGCGACAGCCTCGCGGATATGGGTGCGGGCGGCGTTGCCGTCCTGGGCGGCCATGGCGGCGCGGGCGGCATAGGCGCGGGTGAGGGCGATATCGCCGGATTTCTTCAGGGCGGGAAGCGCGCCCGCGAGGGCGGCGAGCGTATCGGTGGCGGAGGCTTTATCGTTTAGTTTGCCCTGGGCTTGGGCGATCATCGAGAGCGCGGCGATTTGCTCGCGCCCAGCGGGCAGGCTGGAGGCATCGCGTAGGCCTTGCAGCAGGAGGGGGCGGGCACCCTCCGGGCCGCTGGCCTCGCTCATGATGAGGCCAAGGAAGGCGAAATTGGCGGCGCGGGTAACGGGATCGCTGACGCTTTGCATCGCTTTCAGCGATTCATTGGCAAGCTGTACCGCGCTCTGCGGGTCGCGCATATCAAGATAGGCTTGGCTGAGGATGGCAAACAGCGTCGCCGGGCCAAGGGCGGGCGGCGGCGGGGTGGGGCTGCGCTCGTTCATCAGCAGCACGGCGTCGCGCGCCAGCACGCGGGCGCTTTCCTCATCGCCGGTGCGGGCTTGGCTGCGGGCGAGGCGGGCGACGGCAAGCGCGCGCCACCAGGGCGGCAGCGACGAGCCTTTCAATTCCAGCATCATCACGCTGGCCGATTTCACCGCATTCTGCGCATCGCCGGTGGAGCCGCGCACCGATTGCGCCTCGGCGCGCTGGGAGAGGGTCCCGAGGCCGAAAACCGCAAGTCCCAACCCCGCCGTTAGCATTATTTTGGCGGCTTTCTGCGCGAACCCCATACCCATTCCCCGATACATCCTCTTGCGTGAACGCCGTTTGACGCCTATGTGCCTTGCTGACCTTCGTCGAAACCAGCGGAAGACCCATGCCTGTTTGCACCCTATCAGACCGCGCTCTGATTGTCGTCACCGGCTCCGAGCGGGTCAGCTTTCTCAATGGCTTATTGACCAATAGCCTCGGCCCGGTGGAGCGGGGGGAGGCGGTTTACGCCTGCCTGCTGACGCCGCAGGGTAAATTCCTGTTCGATTTCTTCGTGCGGGCTGATGGAGATCGCCTGCTGCTCGAGGTCGATGCCGCGCGAAGGGCGGACTGCCTGCGCCGCCTGTCGCTCTACAAGCTGCGCGCCGATGTGAGCCTTGCGGTGGAAGATGGCTATTCCGTGGTCGTCGGGTTCGATGCCCCGATGCCGGAGGGCGGGTTGGGCTTTGCCGATCCACGCCACCCGCAAATGGGATGGCGCGTGTGGTGGCCGAAGGATCGGCCCCTGCTCGCAACCGAACCCGTTGAAGCCTATCACCGCCACCGCATCGGCCTCGGCGTGCCCGATGGCAGCACCGATCTGGAACCGGAACGCTCGATCTTGCTGGAATTCAATCTCGATAGTCTGAACGCTATCGATTTCCAGAAGGGCTGCTACATCGGCCAGGAACTCACCGCCCGCACCAAATATCGCGCCGTGCTAAAGCGCAAAGCCCAACCGGTGCGCCTCGACGGCCCCGTGCCGCCGCCGGGCACGCCGATTCTGGCGAATGGTAAGGAAGCGGGCGAGCTGCGTTCCGCCGTGCCGGGCCTTGGATTCGCCTTGATTCGCCTGGACGCGGACCCGGCCCACGACTGGACGGCGGATGGAACGCGGGTGACGCGGCTTTAGGGCATGAGGGTTTCAATACCGAGCGTGATTCCTGCTTGAGCGAGTTTTTGGTCGAGCGTCAAGACCGTTAAGCCGTGATCCGCTGCGACGGCCAGATGTAGCGCATCCGCCGCCCGCAGGCCCAAATCGGCCTGATCGGTAAAACGGGCTGCCGTGTGGAAATGGACCGATTTCACGGGCAGGACGAGCAAAGAATTCGCGGCGAGGCGGGTAAACTGGGTCAAGACCCGCGCGCGATGCTCGGTGGATATTTGGCCCGTCCTAATTTTCAGCGATAAGGCCGACGCGACCTCCGTGATAACCCAATCGCTGATGCTGAGCGTTCCGACCGTTTGCCGATCAAACCATTTTTGAACCCGGTCCGTTGCGGCCTCAAGGGTCAGGGCTGCGACGAGAACCGATGTATCGAGATAGAGGCTCAATACCGATCCGCGTCGCGCATCGCCCGAACGATACTTTCGGGGGCGGCTTCGGCCTGTGCGCCCGTCAAGGCGCGCAAGGCAGCAACGTCAACCGGCAGCTTTGCACCTTCGGCGGCGGTCAATTGCGCCACCGGGCGACCGTGCCGGGTAATGCAAATCGTCTCGCCCACGGCGGCTTGGGTGATGAGATCGCTCAAACGGGCTTTCGCCTCGGCAAGGCTGACGTGGGTCATTTGCCCTCCCATGACCAGATTTCTAGTCAAAGATACGCGCGTCGAGCGGTCTCGACAAGAACCACCGATTTAATGGCTGAGCTTCAGCCCAATAATCCCCGCCACGATCAACCCGATGCAGAGAAGCTTCACCAGCGTCGCGGGCTCGCCCAGCAGGGTAATCCCTAAGATCACCGTTCCCACCGTGCCGATGCCCGTCCAAACCGCATAGCCGGTGCCGACGGGCAGGGTTTTAAGCGCAAGGCCGAGGAAGCCGACGCTGAGGATCATGCTGATGCCGGTGGCGACGCTCGGCCAGAGGCGGGAGAAGCCGTCTGTATACTTGAGGCCAATGGCCCAGCCGATTTCCAGCAGGCCCGCGATGAAAAGATAAAACCACGCCATTTCTTAGGCCCCCGCCGCCGCATTCTGTTGCAGCGCGTGGAGCACCGCAAGGGCGAGGTCGGCTTGATCGGCGGGCACGAAGACATGATCGTGGTAGTGGGCGGCGACCATATTGCAGGGGATCGCCTCCCGGCTGAGCGCGCTAGCGACCGCTGCCGTCAGCCCGACGCCATCAAGCGCCGAATAGACGTGCAGGCTGATGCAGCGCATTGGCAACCCGGTCTCGAATCCCATCTCCTGGGCGCGGGCGAGCGGAAGAATAAGGGACGTCCCCTCATCCTCGCGGAAGGTGGCGAGCGCCGACGGCAGCAGATCGGCCAGCACATCCGGGTCGGCGGTGGAGCAGAACACGAAAGCTCCGTCGCGCAGGACTGGCGTCATGCCCGCGATCATCTCTTGCGTTCCGCGCTTTACGGCATCCGCTGGGGGCACGGGGGCTCTCCTAACCAAAGACCGAGACTATCCCTAAGTAATCAACCCGAGCGGCTCGAACGGGTCAAGGGCGGGGAGGGTTTGGCTGAGGCCCCAGGTTTCTTTGGCGAGGCTGGCGATATAGCGCTGCATCGGCAGGCTATGGATCAAATCACCGGCTTGCAGTTTGGTCAGATCGGGCGCGGTGCCAACCATTCCGCCCTTCACCTTACCGCCCAGGACGAAATGGGGCGCGGCGGTGCCGTGGTCGGTCCCGGCGCTTTTATTCTCCCCGGCCCGGCGACCGAATTCCGAATAGGTGGCGATAACCAGCCGGTCCCAAACCCCTTGCTCCTTGGCGAAGGTGCGTAAGGCGGCAAGTCCCGAGGCTAGTTCACCCAGCAGCCGGGCGTGGTTGCCAAGCTGGTTGACATGGGTATCGAAACCGCCGTGGCTGAGTTTCGCCACTTCAATTTTGCTCTCGGCGGCGAGCAGGCGGGCAAGCTCGGCGCATTGTTTGCCGAAAGCGTGCTGCGGGAAGGCAGCGAGGCGTTTTTCCAAAGCCTCATTGCCCTCGATGCGCTTCAGATCCAGCGCAACCTTTTGCGCGACCGCCCCGGCGACGGCCTGCGTGCTGAGCAGATGCTGCAAGGCCGGGGTTTCCGCCGGGGCTTCGGCGGGGGGCGGCAGGGACAGGCCGCGCCGGGTGAAATTTTTCACCGAATCCATCACCACAAACCGCCGCCCCGGCTGCCCCGCTTCGGCGGGGGCGGGCAGCAGCGGGCCGAGCACGGGCCGCCCGAAGATCACCCCCTCGGCGGAGGTTTCGGCGGGAGGGCGCTGCGCGGCAAACAGGCGCGACACCCAGCCTTCGGGCACCACCTCGTCGGAGCTGGAGGCCGCGTCCCAAATTTCAATCGAGCGGAAGTGGGAATGGTTCGGGCGCTCGTAGCCGATGGATTGCACCACGGCCATTTCCCCCGCCTCCCACATCGAGACCATCGGCGTCAGCGCACTGTGGAGGGCGGCAGTATCGTTGAGCATCACCAGGTGATCGACCGGCAGGCCCAGGGTTGGGCGCAGGGCGCGATAGGCGTCGTCGCGGTAGGGGATAAGGGTATTCAGCCCATCGTTGCCGCCCTGAAGTTCGATCAGGATCAGCATGCGGTCCCAGCGGCGCTCGGCGGCGAGGCTGATTTTGGGGATGAGAAAGCCGCAGGGCAAAATCATCGGGGCGATTGCCGCCGAGAGGCCCCGCAGCAAACGGCGGCGGTTCGGGTCGGCGGCTTTAGGGGCAAGTTTCGGCATGGAAACCTCCTATTTGACCTGATAGGCCGGATCGCGCAGCAGCGCATCGAGATCGGGGGCGATGCTATTGGCGGCAATCGGCGCGACCGGGGCGGCGGGCGGATTCTGCCGGGGCGGCAGCGCCAACAGGGTCACGCTGATGGGGGCTTGCGGGGCGACGGCCCGCAAGTCATCGGCGGTTAGGGACTGGCCCCGCACGAGCCGGTCGATCACTTCGCGCCGTTGCAAAAGCGTGTCGGTATTGATCCAGGCCGTGCCGCCGGGCCAACCGCGCACGGTGGGCGGCTCGAACAAATCTTGCCCCAGGCGGCGCACCTGCTCGGCGGCTTGGTCGGGCGGGAGATTCTTCAGATTCAGCCGGTGCAGCGTGCCGACGACGAGATCGACGGGGGATTTCGTCAAGCGGCCCCGGTTTTCCGGTGCCCAGAAGGCATCGGATTCCAAGAGCGCCGCCAGCGCCCGGTCGATCCGCCAATCACCCGCGAACTGCCGTTCGATGGGCGCGAGCACGGCGGTATCGGGCGTATCCGAGACGAACTCTAGCCAGAGTTTCCCCAGAATAAACTTCGCCGTTTGCGGGTCGTCCAGCACCAGATCGAGCACGTCTTGCCCGTCGAACGGGCCGGATTTGGCGAAGATTGTCTTCACCTCCGGGTCAATCGCGCCGGGGTTCAGCTTGAAACGCCCGGTGGGCTGATCGACGGTCCAGCCAGCAAAGGCGCGGGCGGCCTGTTTAATATCGTCCTCAGAATAATGGCCTTCACCCAAGGTGAACAGCTCGAACAACTCGCGGGCGAAATTCTCGTTCGGGCCTTGGCGGCGGTTTTGGGGGGTGTCGAGATAGAGCATCATGGCCGGGTCGCGGGCGGTAGCCGTCAGCAGCCCGCGAAAATCGACCAATCCCAACCGCCGGAAGGTGAGGTTCTGCCGCACCAGAGTTTCCGGGTCGCGCACCTTATTGAAGCTGCTGACGAAATGATTGTGCCAGAATAGCACCATCCGTTCAGTGAGTGGCGAGGGGGTGGTGAGCATTTCCTGCATCCACCAGGCTTTCATTGCCTTGCCCTGCGCGCTGATCTTGTCTTCCCAGGCCTTGCGCTCGTCGGCGGCCATTTGGCCGATGCGGCTGAAATTGGCGCGATCCTGGCCGAGGAAATCGGGCAGGGGCGTGACCGGCGTGCGCCGCGTTTCCGCCAGCAAGAGTTCAACCGCCTGGGTTCGGCTCAAGGGCGCAAAGCGGCTGAAATCGGCCGGGGTTGCGCCAAAGCCGACCCGGTCCATCAGGTGCCTTGTTTCGGCGGGATCAAGCGCTAGGGCGGGAAAGCTCAGGAGCGGGGCGAGAAGCAAGCCGATCCAGGTTATGCGACGCGGACGCCGGGAGAAAAGCGATGCCATCGTGCCTCCTGAGGGTCAGGGTTCGCATTAACGCTTTATTTACGAATAGACTGTGGCGAGAATGGGGTCGCGTCGAGAAGTTTTTTGGATGCTGTGGGATGATGGTGAGCCGTCAAACTGCGGTATGCCATCTTGATGGCAGAGTAAATGAGGTTTACCCTGTCAAATATAAGGAGATGCCCGATGGCCGAACCGCAATTATCTGTTCGCAGCGCCAAGGCGCGCACGGTTGCCCATCGCCTCGCTCGGCGGGAGAACCGGTCTATCGCCGATATTGTGGAGCGGGCATTGGAAGCCTATGAGATCCGCGAAGCGGGGCGTGAACCTGCGGCGGCCTTCTACGCGCGGTTACGGGCCGACGACGGGGAAGATATTGATCTGGAAAGCGTTATTCGGGAATTGCGCACACCCCATCCAGGGATAGACCTGTGATTTTTCTCGATACCAATGTGATTTCCGAAACGCTGCGGAAGTCGCCAGACGAGGCAGTAACAGCGTGGCTTATTCGGTATGATGCGGACCTGGCTCTGCCAACCGTTACCATAGCCGAAATTGCCTTCGGGATTGCGAAGATACGGCCCGAGCAGCGTGCGGCGCGGCTGGAACAGAAGTTGATCGACTTGCGACATCGCTTCGCCGATAGGATTTTCGGGTTTACCGAGGATGCGGCCCTCGCTTATGGCGAGATTATGGGCGAAGCCTCGCGCCAGGGCGGCGGTATGTCGGTGCCCGATGGCATGATCGCCGCCATTGCCAAAGTCAATGGCGGGAGATTGGCCACACGCAATCTTAACGATTTCCGAACGACGGGCCTTAACCTCATCTCGCCCTGGGACTTCTGACCAGGATAAACGAAAAGCGGCCGAAGCCGCTTTTCTGAGAGAACCGTCAAGGCCGGTTAGGCGGAGGTATTGACCTGCGCGCCCGCCTCGCCCTTGGCGACGCCGACCATGGCCGGGCGGAGCAGGCGGTCGTGAATGCGATAGCCCGATTGCAGCACCTGCACCACGGTACCCGTCGGCTGCCCGGTGTTGGGGACTTCGAAGACGGCTTCGTGGAGGTTCGGATCGAAGGTTTGGCCCATCGGCTCGATCCGCGTCAGGCCCCGGCGCTCGAAAATGGCCAGCAATTCGCGTTCGGTCGCCTCGACGCCGGTCACGAGGGCTTTCACGGTTTCATCTTCCGAGGGCGGCACGGCATCGAGCGCGCGGCGCAGATTGTCGGCGACCGACAGAAGATCGCGCGCAAAACCCGAGACGGCGTATTTCGACGCGTCTTCGCGGTCGCGTTCGGCCCGGCGGCGGGTGTTTTCCGCTTCGGCGAGCGCCCGCAGGGCTTGATCTTTGTAGTTGGCGACTTCGGCTTGAAGCGCGACGATCACCTCGAACGGATCGGGCTGCTGCGGCTGGGCCTGCGCCGCCGTTTCTTCCGTTCCGGTTTCCGGGGTCTGTTGAGCTTCGGACATAGGATACTCCTGGTAAATAAACAGCGGGTTAGCGCAAGATTCGGCCAATCAGCTTGGCAGTATAATCGACCATCGGGATGATCCGGGCGTAATTCAGCCGGGTGGGGCCGATTACGCCAATCGCGCCGATGATCTGGTCGCGGGCGTTTGTATAGGGTGCGAGCACGACCGAGCAACCGGCTTGCGCGAAAAGCGGGTTTTCCGCGCCGATATAGATCTGCACACCCTCGGCGGCATTGGCGGCTTCGAGCAGCCTGAGCGCGCCCTCCCGCGCTTCGAGCGCCTGGAACAGCCCGCGAATCCGCTCCAGATCGCCTAAAGCCGTCACATCTTCGAGCAAATGGGCCTGACCGCGCACAATGAGGTAGCCATCGTGCCGGTCGGCCTCGCTTTCCGCCCAAACCGCTAACCCCTGTTCGACCAATCGGCTGGTGAGACTATCAAGATCGGCGCGCTGCGCGGTCATTTCCGCCGTCACCACCGCGCGGGTTTCGGCGAGCGTTTGGCCGGTGAGCCGGGCATTCAGATAGTTGCTCGCCGTGGTCAGCGCCGAGGGCGGCAGGCCGGGCGGAAGGTCCAGCACGCGGTTTTCCACCTGCCCGTCAGTGCTGACCATCACCACCAGCGCCCGATTGGGGCCGAGGGCGATGAATTCGATTTGCCGCAGCGCGCCTTCGCGCTTGGGGGCCATAACCATGCCCGCGCAGCCCGACAGGCCGGAGAGGGCGGAGGAAGCTTCTTCTAGCACCTGTTCCAACGAGCGCCCGCGCACGGCACATTGGGCATCGAGCGCTTGGCGTTCCTGGGCACTGATCGCGCCGATTTCCAGCAAGCCATCGACGAAGAGCCGCAATCCCGCCTCGGTCGGCACGCGCCCGGCGGAGGTATGGGGCGCGAACAGCAGCCCAACTTCCTCTAAATCCGCCATAACGTTGCGAATGGTCGCGGGCGACAGGGTGGTGCCCAGGCGGCGCGACAGGGTGCGGCTACCGATGGGCTCCCCGGTTTCCACATAGGCATCGACGATATGCCGGAAAATCTCGCGGGATCGGTCGTTCAGTTCCGAAATAACCGATACCATGCCGGTGGGAGTTCCCTTCTGGTGCGCTAAAAACCTACGCTAAATTTAGGAAGCCCGAGCCTGAACGTCAATCATTCGGGGGTCGGCTTTCCGCGCCGGGCGAGCGGATGATGGTCATTCACCATCGCTTTCAGGCGCGGGGCGGCCACATGGGTATAAATTTGCGTCGTGGCGATATCGGCGTGCCCCAGCAGCATCTGCACCGAGCGCAAATCGGCGTCGCCTTCGACCAAATGGGTGGCGAAACTATGCCGCAACACATGGGCCGAAACCCGCTTCGGATCGATCCCCGCCGTCACGGCCAGTTGCTTCAGCGTCGAGGTGACCCAAAAGCGGGTGATCGGCTTGGCCGAGCCCGCTTCTGGGAACAAATAGGGCGAGGTTTGCTTTTCGGCTAAGAACTGGTCGCGCAGCGGCAGATACAGCGCCAAGGCGGTTTGCGCCGCCGGGGTGAGCGGCACCAGCCGGTCTTTCTCGCCCTTGCCGCGTACCGTGATCGCATCGGGCGGCGGGGCTGTGCCGCGCGTGCGGAACGGGGCGAGGGGTAAGAAACAGAGTTCGCTAACGCGCAGGCCCAAACCGTAGATAAGCTCGATGATGAGCTTGAGGCGGGTCGCGCCCGGCTCATCGCGGGTGGCGGCGGCGGCCAGCAGCGCGTCGATTTCGGCTTCTGACAGGAGTTTGGGGAGCGGGCGGCCCAGGCGCGGCATTTCCAGCCCGGTCGAAGGATCGTCACTGCGGCGACCGTCGAGATACAGAAAGCGGTAGAATTGCCGCAGCGCCGCGCGTCGCCGGGCCGCCGTGCGCGGTGAATAGCCTTCAACGCCCAATTGCTGCACATAGGCACCCAGATCGGCGGCACTGGCGCGGGTAAGGTCGGTGTGCCGCAGGGCGAGAAACCGCCCGGTCGCCGATAGATCGTCGCGGTAGGCTTTTAGGGAATTGGCCGACAGGCCGCGTTCCGCCAACAGCATTTCGAAAAACGCATCAAGGTGCGGATCGAGACTCACGAGGACGCGCTCACAGGCCCGCCTGGATGAGGCTTTCGAGCGCCAGCGCCCGCGCGCTCTCTTCAAGCCCCCCATAGCGCAACGCCGAAATCAGCGCGCCTAAGTGCAACGCTTCGCCGGGGCCGGGGGTGCGTCCTTCCGACAGAATGAGGCTAAGAATGGCAACCTCGCCAACCCGGCCCGACAGCCCCGCCGCGCGTAAGCGCAACCAGCCAGCGGCATCGTCGAACGCTTCGCCGCTGCGATTGGTCGGCGTTGCTAGAAAATCCCAGGCGAAGGGCGGCAGCGGCTCTTCCAGCCCGTCAAAGGCGGCGAAAACCAGCGTCACCAGCGCAGGGTCGGGCAGGGGCTGCGTTTCGACCCAATCCTGTAGCAAGGGGGTATCGACCAGTGCGGCCTGCTCGCCGAAGGCCAAGCGGGCGAGAATGGCAAGGCGCGGTAAATCGGCTTGGGCGCTGGCGTCACGCTCGGCGGAGCGGCGCAGCAGCGTCACCCAAGGGGCGGCTGCACGGGGGGTATCGCTCAGCAGCAGCGCGCGGGCGATGATCGAGGCTTGCGGGATCGCACCGGGAAGAACGGGAAGGGCGCGCAGGAGCGGACCGTAGAGGCGGGCCGCCAGGGGGAGCAGTTTTGCCCGCTGCGCCGTCATCAACGCATCGGCCAGCGCCACCACCTGTTGCGCGGGCTGAGTTGCGCTCAAGAGCGCGACATGGGCGGCGGCGCGTTCCTGGCCTGCGCCTACTTCGCGATAGAGCAGATCGAGCCGGGCGAGCGGGAGAGCCCCACGCAGGGCGGCGGCTTCCGCCACCGCAAGCCGCTGGGCGGGGGGAGCATTCGGCGCTTCGGCGAGCAGGGCTAAGGCGGCCCCGCCCGTTCCCGACACATTTTCAAGGCCGGGCAGCACAAGCCCATGCGCGCGCAAGACGGCGGCGGCGGGGATCGAGACCGGCTGTTGCTGTGGCCAGGGGAAATCCGCCCAGGGTTTGCCGCTACCCAATCGGTCGGCCAGCGCCGTCAGAACCGGGTTCAGCGCGGTTTGATCGCGGACTTGCTTCAGCAGCGCGGCCGCCTCTTTCGGCTGCTCGCGCAGCAGCAGGCAGGCAAGGCGGATGCTGAGCCAAAACCCATCCTCTACGCCCTGCCGCTGAGCGTGGCGGGCACAAGCATCGGCTTCCTGCCCGGCGGTGAAGGCGCGCAAAACCTGAGCGCGGGTTAGATCTTCCTGGGCCAGTCGCCGAGCGGGCACGCGCGCCAAAATCGCATCGACCGAGGCGCCCTCCCCCCATTGGGTGAGCGCAATCAGTCGTGCGCCCAAAAGCGCCCCGGCATCACCCGATTGGATCGGCGGGCCGGCGGGCAGATCGGCTTCTAAAACCATCAAGCGTTTGGCGAGACTGCGCAGGGTTGCCGATGGCAAATCGCGCGGCAGCCGCTGGAGAAACTGCGCCACGGTGGTCCGGCTGGTCTCTTGCCAGAGGTCGGGCGGCAGCGGCGGTGGGCCGCTGGGGTCGGTCGGGCTTGGCAGGCCAATGGCATCGAGATCGGCGGGGGGCAGGCTAACGGTTGCCGCCCCCGCCCCGCCCGACGCGGCAGCAAGCCCTAAGAGGAAGAGCCCCGTTGCTGCGCTGGGCAGCTTCGGGCTACTTCGCCAGCTTTTCATTCGCAATTTGTTTTTCGATCGGGGTTTTCGGGGCTGGGATCGAGACTGTTGCGAACAAAACAAACGTGCCGATCAAAGCCAAAGCCACAAATCCGCCGAGGATCAACCCAAGCCGCGCCATTTTTTACCCTCCGTCTCAACCCCGATCCACCGTTTTGCTTAGGAGGACGAGGCGACGTTCTGTGCATCACCGACCAAGCGGGCTTGTTCGCCCGCCGCGTCCCGCGCATAGTGGGGCAAGCGCTGGATTCCCGCAATGCGAAGACGAACCTTTGATGTCCCACTCTGCCGAGCCTGACCCGTCCGTTCCCGATGCTGCGAGCTTCAAACCATCGCGGACGGTTGTGCTGGTCGGGCTGATGGGATCGGGGAAATCCTCGGTTGGCCGCAAGCTGGCCCATCGTTTGGCCCTGCCGTTCCGCGATGCCGATATTGAAATCGAGCATGCCGCCGGGCTTAGCATTCCTGAGATTTTTGCTACCCATGGCGAGGCTTATTTCCGCGACGGCGAGCGCCGGGTGATCGCGCGCTTGCTGGATGAGCCCGTGCATATTCTAGCAACCGGCGGCGGCGCGTTCATGGATGCGCGCACGCGGGCCGCGATTGCCGCCAAGGGCATTTCGATTTGGCTGCGCGTCGAGCTTGACGAATTGGTCCGTCGCACCGCGCGGCGCAATCATCGCCCGCTGCTGAACCAGGGTGAGCCGCGCCAAATTCTGGCGGGGTTGATGGAGGTGCGGTATCCCGTTTATGCCGGGGCCGATATCATCGTCGATGGCGGCGCGGGTGATGTTGACGAGATGGTGGACCGTGTCCTTGCGGCCCTGATGGCCTATACCCCTGCCGCCAACGCGGCCGCCGTTCACAATGAGTAATCCGATGACTATTCTTGACGAGCCCGTTCGCCTGTCGGTTGCCCTGGGCGACCGCGCCTATCCGATCCTCATTGGCTCCGGCCTGCTGGAGCGGGCGGGCACCTGGATTGCGCCGCTGCTGAAGGGCCGCACGCGCGTGGTGGCGATTACCGATAGCAACGTTGGGCCGCTGCACCTGCCGCGCCTTGTCGCCGGACTCAGCGCATCGGGCATCACGGTCGAAAGCGTCACCGTTCCAGCGGGCGAGGGCAGCAAAAGCTGGGATGGGATCGCCACGCTGGTGGACCGGCTGCTGGAATTGCGAGTGGATCGGGGCACGCTGCTGCTGGCTTTGGGCGGCGGGGTGATCGGTGATTTGGTCGGCTTTGCCGCCTCGATCACGATGCGCGGGGTCGATTTCGTGCAGATCCCGACGACGCTGCTGGCCCAGGTCGATAGCTCCGTTGGCGGCAAGACCGGGATCAATACCAAGGCGGGCAAGAATCTGGTCGGAACCTTCTACCAGCCGCGTCTGGTGCTGGCCGATCTCGACTGTCTCGCCACGCTGCCCGTGCGTGAGCGCCGGTCGGGCTATGCCGAAATCGTCAAACATTGCGTTATCAGCGACGCCGATATGTTTGCGTGGCTTGAGTCGGGCGGCGGGCAGGCCGTGATTGCAGGCGACACCGCCGCGCTCGCGCTGGCGGTGAAACATTCCTGCGAAACCAAAGCCGCGATTGTGGCTGCCGATGAGCGCGAGGGCGGGCAGCGCGCGCTGCTCAACTTCGGCCATACCTTCGGTCACGCGCTGGAGGCCGAAACTGGCTTTTCCGACCGGCTTTACCACGGCGAGGCGGTGGCCATCGGCATGGTGCAGGCGATGGACCTGTCGGTTAGCCTCGGGCTTTGTTCGGCGGCCGATCGGGCGCGGTTGGTGGCGCATCTGACCGCCTGCGGCCTGCCCGTCGATCAAAGCGCCTGCGGCGGCCCGTTCGATCCGGCGCGGCTGGTGGCCCATATGCGCCTCGATAAGAAAGCCAAGGCGGGGGAACTCACCTTCGTCGTCTGCACCGGCCTCGGCTCCTCCGCCGTGCGCGATGGCGTGCCGGAGGCGAGCGTGTTACCGATTTTAACGGTTCGGTAAGATTTGCCCCTTGAAAGGGACTCCTATTCGTCACAAGCTAATAGTTAGCTAAGCGGGACAACCCGCGCTGAGGGCAATGACCCTGTGACGATAGGAGGAGAGATCATGAAGCGCACCCTAGTACCGGGAATCGTGAGCGATACCCAGGCTTTCGCCCCCCTTACCCCGCACCAGACGGTGCTGTCCGCCGCCGAAATGATGAGCGACCGCCGCATTGGCGCGGCGATGGTCGTCGAACACGGGCGGTTGGTCGGCATCTTCTCGGAACGCGATTTGCTCACCCGCGTTGTGGCGCAAGGCCGCAATCCAGAGACGACCAAAATCGCCGACGTGATGACGCTGGACCCGCATACACTCCCCCCCGACGCCAGCCCGCGCGAGGCGTTGAAGATTATGGAAAAGGGCAAGTTCCGCCATCTCCCCATCGTCGACGGCGACCAGATCATCGCCATCATTTCCATCCGCGACCTGTTCGCGGCGGTGAATGAGGAGTTGGCCAAAGATCTGGAACAGCGCGATACGTTGCTGTTCGGCGCGGGGTATGGCGCTTAGCGGTCAGGCCTGCGGCGTGAAACCGAACTGCGCCGCAAGGGCTTTATGCGCCGGTGTGCCGAAAAACGCCGCGAGTGCCGTATCGACCGCCGCGCGCAGATCGGTGCGGCCTTTCGCATAGGCAAAGCCACCGGTTTCAGGGCGTTTCTCGGTTTCGGGGACGCTCACCACGGCTAAGCGCGGATCGGGGCTGAGCGCCAGATAGCCGCGATGGGCGAGGGCGACGCTGGCATAGGCGTCGATGCTGCCCGTCCGAACGGCGTCGGCGGCGGCCTCATAGGTGCCGAAAATATCAATCCGGTCGTCCGGCACGCCGAGGCGGCGGGCGGTCTCATGCTGCACTTGATCCTGGATCACGCCCAGGCGGAGCGCGCTCGACCGCGCGAGCGATAGATAGCCGTCGATATGCGGCGCACTCTCCCGCCGCACCAATAGCCCGTCGGCAAGCGCCCATATCGGGCGGCTGAAATCGACCCGTTCACGCCGCGCCCCGGTGATAAACAGGCCGGTCGTCATCTCCCAGCGCCCCGCCGTCAAACCATCCAGCAGTTCGGCAAACTCGGCTTCGATAAATTGGACCGTGGCGACGCCGAGGGCGCTCAAGACGCGCCGGGCGATTTCCACATCGTAGCCGGTCACGGTGCCGCCCGCGTCGCGGTAGCAAAACGGCGGTTCGATCAGATAGGCGAAGCGAATTTCGCGCGGAAGCATTTCAGGTCTCCGATAAGCCCCATCGCTGGCGTGGGGCAGAGCGTGCGATTGCGAGCAATATACGCTAAACTCCCCCCATGTATGATGATGTCGTCGACTTACGCGATTTTTACGCCAGCCGCTTAGGCCAAGCGACGCGGCGGATTCTGGTGAAGCGGATGCAGGAGTTTTGGCCGGAGGTCGCCGGGCAGAATGTGCTCGGCCTCGGCTTTGCGACGCCGTACCTGCGCAGCTTCCGGGACGAGACGGCGCGGACCGTCGCCCTGATGCCCGCCGCCCAAGGCGTGATGCGCTGGCCGCCTGATGGGGCCAATCTGGTCGCGCTCTCCGATGACGACGATCTGCCGCTGCCCGACGAATCGATTGATCGGGTCCTGCTGGTCCACGCGCTGGAGCGCACCGAGCAACTGCGCCCGATGCTGCGGGAAATCTGGCGGGTGATGAGCGGCAGTGGGCGCTTGCTGATCGTCGTACCCAACCGGCGCGGCATCTGGGCCCGGCTCGACCGCACCCCCTTCGGCGCGGGTTCGCCCTATTCGCCGGGGCAGGTCTCGCGGTTGCTGCGCGATAATCTGTTCACGCCGGAACGGCACACGCTGGCCCTCTCGCTCCCCCCCTCCAACAGCCGGATGATGCTGCGCTTGGCCCCGGCGTTCGAAGCCTTCGGCCAGCGCTGGTTTCCCAGCTTTTCGGGCGTCATTCTGGTCGAAGCCTCCAAACAGCTTTACGCCATTCCACCGCTGCGCAAAGCGCCCAAGCGGCGTGGGGCGCTGATCCCAGTCTTTCCGCAAATCGCGCCGCAGCGGCGGGACGAGGATACGGAAACTGCTGGACCCATCTAGTTTCTAGTGCAACTATCTCCCAAAACCCCTTTCGGGAGAGATTTCATGCAGACCCAGAGCGAAGCCGCGTTTAGCGCCGCCAATCCCCAACTCAATCCCCACCGGCCGCCCTCCGAGCGCGACGATTTCACCATTACCCAGGCCTGGGACCAATATACGCCGGAAGAGCACGACCGCTGGCGGCGGCTGTTCGAGCGCCAAGCCGAGATTCTGAAGGGCCGCGCGGCACCGGAGTTTCTGGCTGGGCTCGACGCGCTGGCGATTGCCGCCGACGGCATCCCCGATTTCCGCCGCTTGAACGACGAGTTGGGCCGCCGCACCGGCTGGCAAATCGTCGCCGTGCCGGGGCTGGTGCCGGAACCGATTTTCTTCGAGCATCTCGCCAACCGGAGGTTCCCCTCCACCTGCTTCATCCGCCGCGAAGATCAGTTCGATTACATCCAGGAACCGGACGTCTTCCACGATGTCTTCGGCCACGTTCCCCTGCTGTCGAACCCGATGTTCGCCGACTATATGCAGGCCTATGGCGAGGGCGGCCTGAAGGCTTTACGCCTCGGCACGCTCGATAACCTTGCCCGGCTCTACTGGTATACGGTCGAATTCGGCCTGATTAACACGCCCGAAGGTCTGCGCATCTACGGCGCGGGCATCGTCTCCAGCGAAGGCGAAAGCCGCTTTGCGCTGGAAAGCCCCGAGCCCAACCGCCTCGGCTTCGACGTGCTGCGCCTGCTGCGCACCCGCTACCGCATCGACGATTTCCAAGAAACCTACTTCGTTATCGATAGCTACGAGCAACTCTTCAAAGCCACCCTGCCCGATTTCACGCCTTACTATTCAGCCCTGAAAACGCTGGAAGAGGTGGAGCCGGGCACGGTGCTGGAGATCGATAAGGTGGTTACGCGCGGCACCGGG
>NZ_JBILQX010000033.1:0-27781 GCF_044372965.1 Elstera sp.
GATGCGCAAATTTACCCGTCGCCTTCATCGGGGCGACGGAGTGACATGGGCGCAACAAAATTTGGGGGAAACGAACCATGGCGACAGAATTATACCATCTCATCGGCGGGAAAAAGCTCTCCGGCACGTCGGGCCGCTTTGCCGACGCTTTCGAACCGATGACCGGCACCTTGCGCAGCAAAGTTCCGCTGGCCAGTGTGGCGGAAGTCGCCGCCGCCGTCGAGAACGCCAAGATTGCCCAACGGTCTTGGGCGGTGCAGAATCCGCAAAAGCGCGCCCGCGTCATGATGCGTTTCCTCGATCTCGTGCAGCGCGATTACGATGAATTGGCGCTGCTGCTGGCGCTGGAGCACGGCAAAACCATCGTCGATGCCAAGGGCGATATTCAACGCGGTCTCGAAGTCATCGAATTTTCCTGCGGCATTCCGCATTTGCAAAAAGGCGAGTTTACCGAAAGCGCCGGGCCGGGCATCGATATCTATTCGATGCGCCAACCGCTCGGCGTGGTCGCGGGCATCACCCCCTTCAACTTTCCGGCCATGATTCCGATGTGGAAGTTCGGCCCGGCGATTGCCTGCGGCAATGCCTTTATCCTGAAGCCGTCCGAACGCACCCCCTCGGTGCCGGTACGCTTGGCCGAACTGATGCTGGAAGCCGGTCTGCCCGAAGGCATTTTGAATGTCGTTCACGGCGATAAGGTGGCGGTCGATGCGATTCTCGATCACCGCGATATTAAGGCCGTGGGCTTCGTTGGCTCGACCCCCATTGCCGAATATATCTACTCGCGCGGCACCGCAGCGGGTAAGCGCGTGCAGTGCTTCGGCGGAGCCAAGAATCATGCGCTGATTATGCCGGACGCTGATTTGGATCAGGCGACCGACGCGCTGATTGGGGCCGGGTTTGGCGCGGCGGGCGAGCGCTGCATGGCGATTTCGGTCGTGGTGCCCGTCGGCAAGACCACGGCGGATGCGCTGATGGAGCGGCTGATTCCCCGCGTCGAAGCCCTTAAAATCGGCCCATCTACCGATCCTGCCGCCGATTTCGGCCCGCTGGTGACGCGCGAGCATCTGGAAAAAGTGAAATCCTACGTCGATCTTGGCGTCACCGAAGGTGCGGCGCTGCGCGTCGATGGGCGCGGGTTCAAGATGCAGGGTTACGAAAACGGCTACTATATGGGCGGCTGTCTGTTCGACAATGTCACGCCCGAGATGCGGATTTACAAAGAGGAAATCTTCGGTCCCGTCCTGTCGGTCGTGCGGGCCGATACCTATGAGGCGGCTCTCGCCCTCCCGAACGATCATGAATATGGCAATGGCGTCGCCATTTTCACCCGCGATGGCGGGGCGGCGCGCGATTTCGCAGCGCGCGTCGATGTTGGTATGGTCGGGGTGAATGTGCCTATTCCCGTGCCGCTGGCCTATTACACTTTCGGCGGCTGGAAACGCTCCGGTTTCGGCGACCTCAATCAGCATGGCCCCGACGCTGTTCGTTTCTATACCAAAACGAAGACTGTTACCTCCCGCTGGCCGACGGGTATCAAAGACGGTGCCAGCTTTGTTATTCCGACGATGAGCTAGTTCGACCACGGCGGGAGGGAAATCATGGCGACCATTGGGTTTATCGGGCTCGGCAATATGGGCGGGCCGATGGCGGCGAATCTTGTGAAGGCGGGGCACCGCGTTACGGGTTTCGATCTGGTGTCGGCGGCGCTCGAGGCGGCAGAAGCGGCGGGGGTCGCAATCGCAGCCTCCCCGGCGGAAGCCGTGGCCGGGGCGGAAATCGTCGTGACCATGCTCCCCAGCGGCAAGCATGTACTCGGCGTCTATGACGGGCCGCAGGGCATCATTGCGGCGGTCGAACCGGGAACCTTGCTGATCGATTGTTCCACAATCGATGTGGAGTCAGCCCGCAAGGCCCAGGCGCTCGCCGCTGCTAAAGGGACGGATGCGCTGGATGCGCCCGTGTCGGGCGGCGTTGGCGGGGCGTCGGCCGGCACCTTGACCTTCATGGTCGGCGGCAGCACAGACGCCTTCGCGCGGGCCGAGGCGATCCTAGCGGCCATGGGCACGAAGATCGTCCATTGCGGCGACGCCGGGGCCGGTCAGGCGGCGAAGATTTGCAATAATATGATCCTCGGTATTTCGATGATCGCCGTCAGCGAAGCCTTCGTGCTGGCCGAAAAGCTTGGCTTATCGCAGCAAGCGCTGTTCGACGTATCGTCCACCTCATCCGGTCAATGCTGGTCGCTGACCACCTATTGCCCGGTTCCTGGCCCGGTGCCGACAAGCCCGGCCAATCGCGACTATCAGCCCGGCTTTGCCGCCGCGCTGATGCTGAAAGACCTCACCTTGTCCCAAGACGCCGCCGCGAGCGCGGGAGCCACGACCCCCTTGGGGGCAGCGGCAACCCGTCTTTACGCCGCGATGGTGGACGCGGAGCAAGGTGGAGTCGACTTCTCCGGCATCGTCAATCATTTGCGTGCCGGAGCAATCGCCTAACGTTTAGGCTTTATCTTTCTGTTCCCAAGAACTTGAAGCGCAGGCAGCCCCTGCGCTTCTTTTTTTTTGTCAGGTTTAGGCAGGTCGCCGACGGGAAACCTGCCGAAACCCTGCCCGCCCTCCGACCGATTACCGAAGCCCGTTATCCGCACTCTTTATTTCGAAACGAGGTCGGGCGATGCGAGGGTCAACCCGCCACCGCCGATGTGCACGACGGTGATCGGGCCGACATGCGCCGGTTTTTCCACGGTCAGGCGGGTTTCGCTGCCGGTCGAGGTCAGATGGAAGGTCAGAACCGCGCCTTGCGCGCGCCACGCAATGGTTTCGCCATCGTCCAGATAGACCTGTGCCGAGCCGCTGACCTCCACGCCGCCGAACGCGACCACGGTGAGACCCGCGCCATCATCCACGGGCACAATCGCCCCGGCGCGGGCGAAGATCGGCATCCGGCCTAAGGGCGCAGGCACGGTCACGCGGGCACCGCCCGCATAGTGAGTGCCATTGTGCCAATCGTACCAGCCGCCGGGATGGGCGGGTAGATAGACTGACCGTGTCGTCTCGCCCTGCTCCAGCACCGGCGCGACCAGCAGGTCCGGGCCGAGCATGAAGGAATCTTCCACCGATTTCGCCCCGGCATCCTCCGGGAAATCCCAGAAAAGCGGGCGCACGGCGGGGATGTCCTGCGCTGCCGCCTGCCACATCTGGGTGTAGAGATAGGGGATCAGCCGGTTGCGCAGGTTCATGGCGTCGCGCACCTGGGGCAGCACTTCCGGATGCATCCAGGGGGTATTGACGACGCCGTTTTCCTTCCACGAGTTCATCACCATGCGCGGCCACAGCGAGCAAAACTCGACGAAGCGGGCGAAGAGTTCCGGCGTCGGCACCGGGCCGTGGAAGCCGCCAACATCGTGGCCGATGTTATAAAAGCCCGACAGGCTCATATTGAGCCCCTGGGTGAGATTATAGCGCAGGGTTTTCCACGCCGTCTCATTATCGCCCGACCAGGTTTGACCGTAACGCGACACGCCCGCGCACCCGGCGCGGGTGATCACATAGGGGCGCTTTTCCGGTGCATGGGCCAGTTGGGTTTCGTAAGCGAGCTTGTGCATCAGCAGCGCTTGCGCCGGGCGGGCGAGGCTTTGGGCGAAGGGACGACCGTCGCCCGCGCACACCGCATCCTCGTCCCAAATCTCATACTCGTTATTATCGTTCCACACCGAGGCAACGCCATAATCGAGCAGCGCCGTGCGAATGCCATTCGCCCACCAGTCCCGCCCGCCGGGGCTGGTGAAATCGAGATGGAAGCCGAGCCCATCCCAGAATTGCGCAATCGCGGGCGCGCCGGTTTCGGAATCGAGCACCAGACCGCCCGCCGCCTTGGCCTCGCCCAAACGCGGATGATCGTCGAGCAGGCAGGGTTTCAGGTTCGTCACCGGCTGCATGCCCGCCGCCTTCAGGCGCACCATGGTCGCGGCAGGATCGGGAAACTTGTCGCGGTTCCAGTTGAAGGCGTAGCGACGCCCATTGATCGAGGTATAGCCCGACCCGAAATGGAAGCTGTCGCAGCGAATGCCATGCAGGCGGCACTCGTCGATAAAGGCCGAGATGCGCGCGTCGGCGTCGGGCGCGTCGGCAATCGTCATCGTCGTCATGGCAAAGCCCAGCGACCAGCGCGGCGCAAACGCCTGCCCGCCAGTGAGCCAGGAGAAGCGCCGCGTGACGGCGGGGACGGTTGGCCCGGCCAGCACGTAATAATCCAAATCGCCATCTTCCGCCTGATAGAAGCGGAAAAGCCCGTGGTAATTATCGAGCGTGCAGCCGAAATCCACCTGGGCTTTCGCGAGATTATCGTAATAGATCCCGTGCGCGCCGCGCGGCCCATCGACGATGAAGAACGGCAGCATCTTATAAAGCGGGTCAGACAGTTCGGCGTCGAAACCGCAAGGATCGACGGCATCGATGGCAAACCGGCGGCCCGTGCGGTCGAGCGGCCCGGCCTTATCGCCTAAGCCATAATGGCCCTCGTCGGCGTGGCGCGCCATGACGTGCGTAACCACATGGGTTTTGCGGGACAGAAGATAGGCCTGCGTCGGGCGATCTTGCAGGAAGGGTTCCGCCTCGCCGTCCCGCCGCCAGTCGATACCGAACGGATCGAGGCGAATCTCGGCACTCAGCCCGCCCGCCGACAGCGTTACTTTGCCGTCGCTTTCCGCAACCTTCGCGGCGGGATGGGCAAAGCCGCTTTCGTCATCGCGGGCGCGGCCTTCGAAACTGGGCTCCAACCCGCCGGGGGCGATCTGCCAGCCACGATCCAGCCGGTAGCCGTCGGGACGCTTCAAGGTGACGCGCCCGATATCGCCTTCGAGAATAGCAACCCGCAAGGTCGCCAGCGGTTTGCCACCCGCGCCAAGGTCGAACAGCACCGCATTACCGTCGCGGCCACGATACTGGCCGTACGTCAGAGCTTTCATGGGTCTCTCCAGATCGATCAGGGACGGGCGAGCGCCGTGCCGTCTTCAGTGAATAGGTGAATGTGCTGGGGATCGAAACGCACGGCGATTGTGTCGCCGCGCTGCAACCGCACTTGGCCATCTTGGCGCAGCGTGATCTGCGGCAGGCCGGGGGCCGAAGCGTAGAAGAAGGTTTCGCCGCCGAGTTGCTCCAGCAGATCGAGCGTGAGTGTTACCATCCCATCTTGCGGAACGATGGAAATATGCTCGGGCCGAATGCCAAGGGTTACGGACGCGCCAGGGGTGAGCGCCGGCGCGGCAAACGGCAGCGGCAGGTGCGCCCCGCCAAGGTTGAGGCCAAGGCCGCCGTTGCGCGCTTCAACGGTCGCGGGAAGCAAATTCATGCGCGGCGAGCCAATGAACCCCGCAACGAACAGATTGGCGGGATGATTATAGAGTTCCAGCGGCGCGCCAACCTGTTCGATCCGCCCGGCGCGCAGCACGACAATACGGTCGGCCAGCGTCATCGCCTCGACCTGATCGTGAGTAACGTAGATCATCGTGCCGCCGATATCGGCGTGGAGCGCGGCCAGTTCTTTGCGGGTGGCAACGCGCAACTCGGCATCGAGATTGGATAAAGGCTCATCGAACAGAAAAATCTTGGGGTCGCGCACAATCGCCCGGCCAATGGCGACGCGCTGGCGCTGGCCGCCCGAAAGCGCTTTCGGCTTCCGGTGCAGATACTCGGTGAGGCGCAGCATTTCGGCGGCGCGCTTAACACGCGCCTCAATGTCGGGCTTCTTCAAACCCATGTTTTGCAGCGCGAAGCCCATATTCTCGGCAACGCTCATGTGCGGATAAAGGGCGTAGGATTGAAACACCATCGCAAGGCCCCGGTCGGAGGCCGGCAGATGCGTGACCCGCACGCCATCGATTTCAATTTCGCCGTCGGTGACGGTTTCAAGCCCGGCGATAACGCGCAATAGGGTCGACTTCCCGCAGCCGGACGGGCCGACGAAGACGACAAACTCCCCGTTCTTCACGTCGAGATCGATCCCGTGCAGCACTTTGACCGCACCGAAGGCTTTAGTTGCGCCTTTAATCTTCAAATCAGCCATGGGAAAGCATCCGGTCGCTTATTTCATCCCCGTCGAGCCGATGCCCGTGGTTATGAAGCGTTGCAGAAAGACGAAGACGAGGGCGACGGGGAGAAGCGTCACGACGGTCATCGCCAAGAGGTAATGCCACTGGGTCTGAAGCTCGCCCTGGAAGGCGTTAAGACCGATTTGCAGCGTATAGACTTCGGTTTTGGTCAGCACGGCCAGCGGCCAGAGGAATTCGTTCCAGCGCCACATGATCGAGAAAATCGCGAGCACGGCCAAAGCGGGCATGGAGAGCGGCAGCACGATGCGCCAGTAAATCTGCCACTCCGAAGCCTTATCCATCCGCGCGGCTTCAATCAGGTCTTTCGGCAGCGTCAGCATATATTGCCGCAGCAGGAACACGCCGGTCGGGGTGGCGGCACCGGGCAGGATCACCGCCCAGAGCGAGTTCACCATACCAAGCTCGGTAATGACCAAATAAACCGGCACCAACACGATGGTAATCGGGATCATCAAGGTGCCGACAACCGCCAGCATCGCCGCGCCCTTGCCTCGGAAGTCGTAAACCGCCAGCGCATAGGCCGCCATGGAGTTGGTTAGCAGCGTAATGAGGGTCGCAACAACCGTCACGAAGACCGAATTGCCGAGGAAGCGCATAAAAGCGAAGCGCTCCAGCGGCTCGGTATAATTCTCCAACGCCAGCGCGGCTTTCCGAACCGGCTCGCGGGCGTTGATCGGCACGCGGAACGTTTCGCTCGGGTTTTTCGGATCAACCATTTGGGCGACGATGCCAATGCGGCGAACCTGAGCCAGTTCCTTAACCGTCCCATCGCTTTGCGGCACGCTAAAGAGCGGCAGCGGGTTCGGGTGGCCGGGAACCATCACCTCCACCTGCGCCATCGGCAGCAGCGAGGGGGGAAACTCCAACAGCGCGCTT
Organism: Elstera sp.; assembly: GCF_044372965.1. Taxonomy (NCBI): domain Bacteria; kingdom Pseudomonadati; phylum Pseudomonadota; class Alphaproteobacteria; order Rhodospirillales; family Rhodospirillaceae; genus Elstera; species Elstera sp. The sequence continues at coordinate 6,989 of NZ_JBILQX010000033.1, forward strand.
TGGGTTTTGAAGGAGGACAGCACGAGCCAGAGCACCGGCCCGAACATCAACACCACCCCAAGCGCGAGATAGGCGTAAGCAGCTAGATCGGTCCAATGCAGCGGTGCCCCTGCCCCGCCGCGCCGGGCCTTTACGAGCTTTCCAAGCGTGAGTGTGGCCATCTCAAACTTCCTTTCGCCGGGCGAGAAGAAGCTGGAGCAGCGTCAGCGCGAACAGCACCAGCCCAAGGACGACAGAGGCAGCGGCAGCAAGGCCGAAGTTCTGCACCTGATTCGAAAACGCGGTTTCGTAGATATATTGCACGATCATCAGCGTTGCCGTGCCCGGCCCGCCGCCGGTCAGCACGAAGACTTCATCGAAAGTCTGCACACCCTTAATCAGCGCCAGCACGATTACGACGATCATATTCGGCCAGAGCAGCGGCAGCGTGATACGGGTTAGCGTGCGCCACCGGGGGGTCGCATCCATTTCCGCCGCCTCATAAAGGTCCGCCGGGATCGCCTGTAGCCCCGCCAGCAGAATGAGCGTGTAGAAGCCCATATGCGCCCAAACCGACACGAACACCGCCCAAAACATCGCCCAACTCGGATCGATGAAGAACAGCACCTTCTCCCCGCCAAACTCGGTCAGGACGGCGTTCAACAGTCCATCGCGCTGCAAAATCCATTTCCAGATGAGCGCAACAACGACGGGCGAGAGCAGAACAGGAAAGAAATAGACCGCCCGGAAAAAGCCGCGTGCGTAGATCTTCTTATTCAAAACCAGCGCGGTGATGAGCGAAAACAAGACCATCGCGCCAACTTGGAAGAAGACAAAAATGATCGTATTGCGCACCCCGCGCCAGAAATGATCTTCCCGGCACGTATTGGGGTCCAGGTAAGATTTGCAGTCGAATAGATATTCGTACTGCTCGGCTCCGACGTAAGGACGCTCCGATGGGAAAAGCGCCGCGCCGCCCGTGACCGAGTAGACGATATTGATCGCAATCGGCAGGAACACGAACAGGCCGAACAGCAAAAAATTCGGGGCTAGAAAGAAATACGGCATATGCCGTACCCCGACGAGGCGCTGAAGCGCCTTCATCGGAATATCGAGGCCCCGCATTACGAGGGCAAGAGGCGGTCCGAAAACCGCGCCCAGCGCAGCCGTAACCGTTCGGCGCGGTGCGCCGTGCTGATCGACCGTCATGTCCGTGATCCTGCCGCGCGGTTACTTTTTGGTGCGTTCGGCGATTTGCTGGGTCACATCCGCCGTAATCCGCTCATAAGCGGCGTCCAGCGTCGTTTCCCCTGCAATCGCTTGGCCCAAACGGCTAATCACAGCGTTGAAGATAATGCGGTTATAGGTATAGCCCTGGGTCAGGTAAGCCGTTGGCGTGGTCGCCGTGGCGTTTTGCGTGAAGACCTTCAAGGCCGCTTCGGCGGGCTTGCTGGCGCTCGGATAGGGCACGCCCTGATTGGCAAGACCGACATGCCCCGGCACGAACAGCGAGCGGGAATAAAACTCTTTCATTACCGGCTCGCTGGCGAGGTAATCCATCACCCGCGCTACGGCTTGGGGGTTTTTGGTCGATTTCATCGCCATCAAGCCCGCGCCGCCCGGCATGCTGGTGCAGCTTCCCGCGCCGCAGGGGTTCGGAACCGCGACCCAATCGAAAGCATCGCCGATGGTCTTGGCAAACTGGCCGGTCTGCCACGAGCCCGAGACATACATGACGACCTGGGCATTTTTGAACTCGTCATTGGCCCCGCGATAGGCCGCGCCCGAGACCGAGCCCCAAAGCTCCTTCGACATAACGCCGGACTTGTGCCAATCGAAAACGCGCTGAGCCGCGCGCTTGAAACCATCGTCAATAACCGCCGGGGAACCATCGCCCCCGAAAACCTGCGAGCCTTCCGACAGGGCCATCGAATAGAAGCGGTGGCCGGACCGGTCAATCGCAATCGGGAACGGCGCTTTCGTTACCTTCGCCACTTCTTGCGCCGCCTTGGCCCAATCTTCCCAGGTTGCGCCTTCTTTCGGCAGTTTCACGCCCGCTTGGTCGAACAACGTCTTATTCACAAAGGCGCCCGTGACCGTAAGCTGCGTCATCAGACCCGGAATCGAGGTGTTATCGCCGGGAACGCGCATCCAGTTCAGGAACGGGCCGAAATTGGCATCCCAATAGGCAGGATCCTTCACCAAGGGCCGCAGATCGAGGGCAAAGCGCGACATGCCGCCCAAATCGACGACACGGGCGATATCGGGCCCTTGGCCGGAGGCCACTTGTACGGGCAAATTCTCGTTAATTGCCTTAAAGGGCACTTCGTCGAGAACGACATCAATATCTTTATTGGCCTCTTTAAAGCGTTTGAGGAGATCAGCCATAACCTCCCCTTCATTGCCGTCGGAATACCAGGTCATACGGACCGTGGTCGTCTGGGCAAAGGCCGAAAGGCTGATGGCCGTGGTCGAAAAAAGGGCAAGCAACAGCGGTTTGAAAGCGCGCATTATCGGTTTCCTCCCAAGATGCCCGCGTGGCACGCGGAGCTTATCTATTTTAGGCCTGCCATCATCCTGAACGAGGGCAGCCCCAGTTTCGAGCTGTTTTTTCTCAGCCTCTTCGATATTTGGCAAACGTTTGCCAAGCCTGTCAACCCGCATTTTTCGCCTCGACAATCGATTGCCTGGATGAAACAAAGGAAGGATCTCAAGGATTGTGCAGAGGGCCATGTCGGACGAAATTTCGCTTGCTACGGTTGCAGCCCGGGCTGGGGTTTCGGTGTCGACCGTCTCCCGCATCGTCAATGGCGAAACCAAGCGGGCGTCGGCGGCGACAGTGAAGCGCGTGCAGGAGGCCATTGAGGCCGTCGGCTACCGCCCCAACCCCGTTGGTCGCGCCTTGCGGCGACGGGAAAGCCGCGTGGTGGCTATGCTGATCGCCAATCTCGATAATCCTTCAATGGCAACCATCGCTTCGTCCACCGAAGCCGCGCTCAGGAGCGCGGGGTATGTAATGATCCTGTGCGATACTCATGATCGCGCCGATTTGCAGGATGAGTATATAGAGGCGATGCGCGCACAGTTCGTGAAGGGCTTCGTGCTTGTCGCCGCCGTCCCGAGCCCCGGTCTGGCCGAGTTGTCCACTCAAGGTGCGCCGCTGGTCTTTGTTGCCCGCCGCGCGCCGAACGGCTCGGGCACCTTTGTGGGGATCGATAATCGCCGCGCCGGGGCTGCTGTCGCCGCGCGCTTCCTAGCCGAAGGCCGTAAAGCGCCTGCCGTTATCTACCCCCATAATGCTTTTTCGGCCGCCCGAGAGCGCGTCGACGGCTTTCTGACGCACCTTCGGGAGCATGGCGCAAATTTGTCTCCCGTCCGGGAGGAGACGGGGCACGGGCTTTCCCATCTCCAAATCGGCTATGACGGTGCCGAGCGGATGTTCTCCTCAGGCCCTCAACCCGACGCCATTCTGTGCGTCAGCGATCAAATCGCCTACGGCGTTCACCGACGCGCGCTGGAGCGAGGGGTTGCGATTCCCACCGACTGCGCCCTGATCAGCATCGACGGCACCCCGTTGAACGCCTGGGTAGCCCCCTGGCTGCGATCCTTGGAAATTCCTTATGCCGACTATGGTCAACAGATCGTCGAGAGTTTCGAGCGTATCTGGTCGGGCGCACCCGATAGCGACCGGATCATGCCGTTTCGCTTCCCGCAATAAATCGCCTCAGCGCCTGGCCGTTTTACCGGGTAACGCCGCCTGCTTTGCCGAAATTTTTAGCAAATTGTCCTTCCCTTCGTTGACCCAGTATTTTTAGCAATATCTTAATATTGACTCGCTACATACTAATTACAATCATGCTCCGTCTTCCCGAAATTCCAAGCAGAAGAAGCGGCTCTGCCGGAGACCTGAGGCGGCGTCGAGGCATATCTCCCCTCCTTAAATCTAACGGAGCCCGGCACCTGCAAGGAATTTCTCGCCAATTCGACCGGAGATTTATCCCTATGCTTAAACTGCCCACAATTCTCCCCGTCGCCCTCCTAGGCGCATTTGCGATGTTTGCGCCGACTGTACAGGCGGCAGAACCCAACCCCAAGGTTCAGCGCGGCGCCTACCTCGCGGCGATCATGGACTGCACCGGATGCCACACGCCGGGCGTTTTTTTTGGGAAACCCGATATGGCGCGCCCGTTGGCGGGGTCCGAGGTCGGTTTTCAAATTCCTGGGCTCGGTATCTTCTATCCGTCAAACCTCACCCCGGACCGCGAAACCGGCATCGGCACCTGGAGCGAAGCGGATATCATTAAGGCTGTGCGCGCGGGCGTTCGTCCCGATGGCCGTCAGCTCGCTCCAGTCATGCCCTATATGAGCTACAGTAAGCTAACCGATGCCGACGCGTCGGCACTGGTAGCCTATCTGAAAAGCCTAAAACCGATCAAGAACGCCACCCCAGCACTGGTCGGCCCATCGGAGAAACCCAATGCGCCTTACCTTACCATGATTATGCCGCAGTAACAAAATAATGTGACGAATATTCATAGAATTTGAATGAGTTAACTTTAGAAGCCGACAGTATTGCTGATCGGCTTCTTTTCTTAAACAAGATGAGGCCCATTGTCACATTTTTGCGAATTTAAGAATAATATGAATAACATTCTATACATACAATGAGAATTAATGCCGCCTGAACAGTGTCAACCTATGCTTTAACAGTATGACGTGTAGTGATTTTTTTACCTTTACCGCCTATTATGATCGATGGGTGACGTGTCGAGATGGCGCTAGGGTGTGCGCAGAAAGCGAAGAGCCGAATGAAAATCAACATACAAACGCGCGTAATCATGCTCATTTCCGTATTGGCACTGCTGATTCAGATCGCAGCGTCAACCTACGGCTATTTTCGCATCACAACCAACGTGATGAAAGATTTAGAGGAAGCGTTGCAGCGCATTACCGAGATGCAGTCCGACGCCCTCGCGCGACCGCTGTGGGATTTGTCGGATGGGCAGATTAAGTCCATTCTGGCGGCAATTGCCAAGGATAGCAATTTTGCCCATGCGCGCGTGATCGGTGCCAATGGTAAAATGGTTGCGGAAAGCGTGAAAGCCGGGGTTACGCCGGGCCTGACCGAAAAACGCGACGTCATCTACCAAGACGGCGGCAATCGCGAAAAGCTGGGCGCTCTCGAGGTTGGTTTTGGGCTTGGCCGGGTAGAACAGGCCGAGAGAGACGCAATTACCACAGCCATTATTCAAACGATTATAACGGTCACGCTCCTGGCACTGGCAGTTTTCTTCTCCTTCGGCGCAATTGCACGCCCATTACGCCAACTAACGCAAGCGATGGGCAAGCTGGCCGGTGGTGATCGTGCCGTCGACGTGCCGAGCACAACCCGGCACGATGAAATCGGCGATATCGCCCGCGCCGTTCAAGTCTTCAAAGATAACGCACTGGAAATGGATCGAATCTCTGCCGAGCGGCGCACGGAGCGGATGGCCGCCGAAGCTCAGCGCAAAGAGGGCATGAACGCCATGGCGACCGACCTTGAAAATACGGTTGGCCAAATGGTCGAATCCCTAACCCGCTCGGTCGTTGATATGCGCTCGACCGCTGATATTCTCTCTACTACCGCTGGGGAGACCACGCGCCGTTCGGCCCTGGTGGCAACGGCGAGCGAGCAAGCCACCCAAACCGTCGGCACGGTGGCGACCGCAACCGAAGAACTTAGCAGTTCCTCGCTCGAAATCGCCCGTCAAGTCACCTATTCGGCCTCGATGACCGATCAGGCCCGAATCCAAGCCAGCAAAGCGTCCGAGACTGTGGCGCAGCTTATGGAAGCCGCCGATAAAATCGGCACTGTCGTTGGTCTGATCAGCAATATCGCTGGGCAAACCAACCTGCTGGCGCTGAATGCCACCATCGAAGCCGCCCGCGCGGGCGATGCTGGCAAAGGCTTCTCGGTCGTGGCGTCCGAAGTCAAAAGCCTCGCCAATCAAACCGCCAAAGCGACCGACGATATCGCAACCCAAATCGGTAGCATTCAAGAAGCCACCCGCGCCGCCGTCTCGGATATCGATAGTATCGCAGGCCTGATTGCCAAGATCAGCGAAATCGCCTCCACCGTCGCCGCCGCTGCGGAAGAGCAGAAAGCCGCGACCGAGGAAATCGCCCGCAATGTGCAAGAAGTGGCCCGCGGCGCTCAGGATGTGTCGCAGAATATCGTTACCGTGTCGCAGTCGGCCGACCGCACGAATGGCGCGGTAACGACCGTGCTTCAGTCGGCAGGCGCGATTACAACGAACGTCGATGGGCTGCGCGCCCGCGTGCTGGGTTTCATCAACGATATCCGCAACGCCTCGTAATCCAGGCCAGATCGGTTAGACGGGGTTCGGCGTTAATCTGGCCGAGCCCCGATCTGCCGCTCGGGATCGTCGGGCGCGGGAACCCGCGCGAGCACGAGAGCCTGAACCGAGGTAGCCCCGGCCTGAAGTAGGCAGGTCGTACACGCATCCAACGTAGCCCCCGACGTCAGCACGTCATCCACCACGACAATATGCTTCCCCGCAAGCTGCCCCGCCCAACCGGGCGCAACGCTGATAGCATGGCGAAGATTGCGGCGGCGCTCGGCCCGGCTCCGCTGCTTTTGGCTGCCCGTTGCCCGTATACGCTGCAGGGCCGTCGGCGCGGTCGGAATCCCCGTTTGTCGGCCAATCGCCTGAGCCAGGAGCGCCGCCTGATTGAACTGGCGTCCCAGCAGACGCAGGCGATGGAGCGGCACCGGAACCAGTAAATCCGCCCCTTCCAGCACCTCCCCACCCGCCCGAACCATCCAGGCCGCAAATAAGGCGGCACCTTCCGTTCGGTCGGCCTGCTTGAAGCGCAGCACGAGCGGCTTACTTATTTCATCGTAAAGGAGGGCGGCCCGCGCCCGCCGAAAGCGCGGCTTCTGGCGCGTGCAGGCACTGCAGACGCCGCTCTCGACGCCGCCCAGGGGCACGCCGCAACAGGCGCATAAGGGCCGCGTTCCGAATGGCGGGGTCAGGAAGCGAACTTGCGGCCAGCAGTCGGGGCAAAGCCCCGCCAAAGGAGCCCCGCCCGAAACCGATACACCACAGCGCAGGCAGCGGCGCGGCAAAGCCCAGTCGAGCATCACCGCCAGCGGATGCGTTAGGAAATGAAGCCCCCGAAGAAGCCCTGAAGCCGCGCTTGCCTTCACAGCGTTAACCCCTTAGCCTCGCGGTTCGACATTTCCCGGCGCCGCTCTGTGCATTCACCAAGGATAGTCTCGTGACCGCCCCTTCCGTTCAAGCCTCCCCTAAGCCCGACCGCGAATCGCCCTTGCGCACGCTCGCCCCGCACCTGTGGCCAAAGGGCGAAACCGAGCTGAAAACCCGCGTTGTGCTGGCGCTCGCCTTGCTCAGTCTCTCGAAGATTTCGGGCGTTTACGTGCCGATTCTCTTCAAACACGCCATCGATGCCTTGAGCGCGAAGGGCGTGGACGGCCTGATCCTCGCTCCCATTGGCATCATCATCGCCTATGGTGTGCTGCGCGTGCTCAGCCAGGCGTTCGGCGAATTGCGCGATGCCGTGTTTGCCAAAGTCGCTCAGCGCGCCATTCGCCGGGTGGGGCTCGATACGTTCAAGCATTTGCATGCGCTCTCTCTACGCTTTCACCTGGACCGGCAAACCGGCGGCCTGTCGCGCGCCATTGAGCGCGGCACCAAGGGCATTGAATTTCTGCTGCAGTTCATGCTGTTCAACGTTCTGCCGACGCTGCTGGAAATCACCCTGGTGTGCGGTATCCTCTGGAACCTTTATTCCATTGAATATGCCGCCATCACCTTTGCCACCATTATCGGTTACATCGTTTTCACCATTGTCCTCACCGAATGGCGCACGAAATACCGCCGCGAGATGAACGACCGCGATTCAGAAGCCACCACCAAAGCCGTCGATAGCCTGTTGAACTATGAAACGGTTAAATATTTCGGCAATGAATTGCACGAGGCAAACCGCTTCGATAAGGCCCTGCAGGCCTATGAAAAGGCCGCCGTGCGCAGCCAAGTCAGTCTTTCGGCCCTCAACGTCGGCCAAGGCACGATTATCGCCATCGGGCTGATTGCTGTCATGAGCATGACCGCGCAAGGCGTTGCCGACGGCAGCATGACCGTGGGCGATTTGGTGCTGGTGAATACCTTCCTTATTCAGCTTTATATGCCGCTCAACTTCTTGGGTTTCGTCTACCGCCAGATCCGTCAGTCGCTGACCGATATGGAGCAGATGTTCAGCCTGCTGCGGGTTGAGCGCGAAGTCGCCGATACCCAAGGCGCCCCCGCGCTTGTCGTCGATGGCGGCGAAGTGCAGTTCGATGCGGTTGATTTCGGCTATGACGCCCGCCGCCCTATTCTGCAGGGTGTCAGCTTTACAATTCCCGCAGGCAAAACCTTGGCCGTTGTCGGCTCCTCCGGCGCAGGGAAATCGACCCTGTCGCGCCTGTTGTACCGTTTCTATGACGTAACAGATGGCGCAATCCGCATCGATGGCCAGGATATTCGCGCCGTTTCGCAATCCTCCTTGCGCAAGATCATCGGCATCGTCCCGCAAGATACCGTGCTGTTCAACGATACGATCTACTACAACATCCTCTATGGCCGCCCCGACGCAACCCCGGCGGAAGTGGAAGAAGCTGCGCGCCTAGCCCGGATTCACGATTTCATTCTATCACTCCCCGACGGCTATCAAAGCAAGGTGGGTGAGCGCGGCTTGAAGCTTTCGGGCGGTGAAAAGCAGCGCGTGGCCATTGCCCGCGTCATCTTGAAGCGCGCGCGCCTGCTGATTTTCGATGAAGCCACCAGCGCGCTCGATACCAAGACCGAAAAGCAGATTCAGGAAAGTCTCGATCAGGTCTCCGAAAACCGCACCACCTTGATTATAGCGCACCGCTTATCCACGGTGATCGGGGCCGATGAAATCCTGGTTCTCGACAAAGGCGAAGTGGCCGAACGCGGTAGCCACGCGGAACTTTTGGTGCGCAATGGGCGTTATGCCCGTATGTGGCAGCAGCAGTTGAGCGACCTTGCAGAAGATGCAGGCCCGCCCCCCGCCCTTAACCCGTCGACAGCCTAAGGCCCTTCGGGTATATTGGAATTATTCTAATCAAGGAGACGCATTATGGCTAAACACTCCAATCAAGATGTCGCCACTGCCCTCGGCGTGCTGCTGGCCGATAGCTATATTTTGGCGCTCAAAACCCAGAACTATCACTGGAACGTCGTCGGGTCCGATTTCGTTCAGTTGCACCAATTGTTTGGAGATCAATACGAAGCGCTCTCCGGTGCCGTCGACGAGATTGCCGAGCGTATCCGCGCCCTCGGTTTCCCGGCCCCAGCCTCCTTCGGCGAGTTTACCGACCGCGCGAGCGTTAAAAGCACCGCCGGGCATCCGCCCGCGCGCGAGATGATTACCGCCCTGCGCGACGATCATCTGACCGCTGCCAAAGCGGCCTATGCCGTTATCAAAGCCGCCGAAGCCGCCGGTGATGAGTCCAGCGCCGATCTGGCCACGGGCCGCGTCACCGAACACGAGAAAGCCGCGTGGATGCTCTCGGCATTGCTGGGCTAAGGACGATGACTTAGGGGGCTTTACCCCTAACAACCCCACCCAAGGGCAGATCTGCCCTTGGGGAACCGGGTTTTATTGCGATACCGATATGAACATCACCGCAGCCACGCGCGAAATGCCTCAAACGCTGGGATCATTTCGGAATCGGGACGATAGATCAGACACCAAGCCGCCCCTTTCGGCACGCTGAGATCGAAGGGCGCGACGAGGCGGCCTGCCGCCAAATCCTGTTCCACGAACGGACGACGCGCGAGGGCAACGCCAAGCCCGTCCAGCGCCGCTTGCAGCGCAAAAGCATGAAAATCGAACCAGAGCGCGCCCGCCGTGCCCATTTTCGGCGCGAGCCCCGCCGCGCGCAGCCAAATCGGCCATTCGTCTTCGGCGTGGCGGACATGCAGCAGCGTTTCCCCGGTGAGATCGGTCGGGCGGCGCAGGCGGGCGGCGACGCTGGGCGATGCCACCGGAAAGAGATCGGCGGTAAAGAGGGGTTCCGCCATCAACCCATCCGGCCGCAGTCCGGTTTGGTCGGTCAGGCGGATCGCCGCCGTAATCCCCTCCGCCAGCAGCGACACCGGCCCCGCCTCCTCCACCATCACCGAGGTTGAGAGGCGCACCTCGTAGCTCGGGTGCTGGCGGTGAAACTCGGGCAGGCGGGGGATCAGCCAGCGGATCGCCACCGTTGGGCCGCACGCCAGGGTCAGCACCCCTTCCGGCTGAGTCGCCAATTTTTCCGTTGCGAGAGCGATACGATCAAACGAATCGGTTAAAACCGGGCCATAGGCCGCGCCGCGTTGGGTGAGGGAGAGGATATTCCCACGCCGCTCGAACAGCGCCACGCCGAGACGCGCTTCCAGTCCCTTCACCAATTGGCTCACCGCCGCTTGGCTCACCCCCAATTCCGCCGCCGCCGCCGTAAAACTGCCGGTGCGGGCAGCAGCTTCAAAGGCTTTCAGGGCATTGAGGGGGGGCAAACGGCGGCTCATCGCGCCACATCAGCGCAAGCGCCCCGCCGACGCCAGATTTTTTTTATGCCCTCGTGAACCCTTTGCCCGATTCGGCCGCTCTTAAGAGATGAGGCCCCTCATGGGGAGGTGTCGAAACACGAAGGGTGCGTTTCATGTTCTGGTTAAAAAACATTCCGGTTTGGGAACGGGTACTGCGTTTTCTCATTGGCGGCGGGTTGATCGCCGCCGGTTTCCTGCAAACCTCCCCCGCCTGGAGCGGCGGGCTGATTATCGGCGGCATTACAGCTATTCTAACCGGCATTATCGGCTTCTGCCCCGCCTGCGCGCTTGCCGGGCGACGACTTGACCGAAAAGCGTAAGGAGCCGAATGCGCCCCCCTATTCCCAACCGCGTGATCGAAGCCGCCCAGGCCGGGGATACGGGGGCGCTGGCCCTCTTGCTCGATCTCACCCAGCCCGATATTCGCCGTTACGCCCAGCGCTACTGTGCCCGCGCGGGCGATATTGATGATGCGATGCAAGATACACTGATCGCGCTCTATCGCCATATTGGCCATCTTCAGAAGGTCGCCGCCTTCAGCGGGTGGCTGATGCGGATCGTTCAGCGCGCCTGCTATCGTGCCCTCTCCCCTCTTTTCGGTTTCGAAACGCTCGAGGATTCGGGTGAAAAGCTGCTTGCGGCCCGGCCCCTGCCCGATCTGCGGATTGACCTAGCCCGCAGCCTTGCCGCTTTGCCCGAGGTAGACCGCCGCATCCTGCTGTTGCGCGACGGGGAACAGCAGACCCTGGCCGATATTGCGCGGCGCGTGAACCTATCGGTCCCCGCCGTAAAAAGCCGCCTGCACCGCGCCCGCGCGGTGATCCGGCAAAACTTGCTCGCCCGCGCGACGGAGGAGCGTTAGACGGTGCGGTGCGACGGAGGAGCGCTAGACGGTGCGGTGCGACGGAGGAGCGCTAGACGCTGTCGCGCGCCGCCCGTACAGTCACCGGTATGGGAGCTTTCTTTCGTCACGAACTGCGGTTAGCCCTTCGGCAAGCATCGGACCTGATGCCCGTGCTGATCTTTTTTGTGCTGGCCGCAACCTTGTTTCCGCTTGGCGTGGGGCCGGAACCCATGCTGTTGGGGCGGATTGCCAGCGGCATCGTGTGGGTCACGGCCCTGCTCGCCGCCATGCTGTCGCTCGACCGGATGTTCGAGGCGGATTATGCCGACGGAACGCTGGAGTTGCTCGCCCTCTCGCCGCAGCCGCTGGCCCTGTTCGCCGCCACGAAAATCGCCGTGCATTGGCTTACCACCGGCCTGCCGCTGCTGCTGCTCTCGCCCCTGCTCGGCGTGATGCTCAATCTGCCCACCGAAGCCTATGGCGCGCTTCTGCTCTCCATGGCCCTTGGAACGCCCTGCCTGAGCCTGATCGGGGCCATCGGCGCATCGGTGACGCTGGGCGCGCGGCGGGGCGGGGCGCTTGTGCCGCTGCTGGTGCTGCCGCTGGTGCTACCGGTGCTGATCTTCGGCGTCAGCGCGGTGGAAGGCGCGGCAACGGGGCTGGGGGCTGGCCCGGCGTTACTGGTTTTGGGCGCGTTGCTCGCCGTCGCTCTGCCGCTCGCGCCAATGGTCGTTGCAGGAGCGTTACGATTAGCGGTGAGCGATTAAACAAAAACCCCCGCCGGATCGCTCCGGCGGGGGTTTTCTTTAACCGTTACGCTTAGATATCGAACAGCAGGCGGCGAGGATCCTCAATGAGATCCTTCACCTTCACAAGGAAGGTCACGGCTTCGCGGCCATCGATAATGCGGTGATCGTAGGAGAGCGCCAGATACATCATCGGGCGGATTTCGATACGGTCACCCGCCTTGTCCGAAATCACCATCGGGCGCTTCTGGATTTTGTGCATCCCAAGGATACCGGACTGCGGCGTATTCAGGATCGGCGTGGACAGGAGCGAGCCATAGACCCCACCATTGGAGATGGTGAAGGTGCCGCCCTGGAGATCTTCCAGCGCAAGCTTGCCGTCGCGGGCGCGCTTACCAAGCTCGGCGATCTTCTTTTCGATATCGGCAAAACCAAGCGCATCCGCATCGCGCAAGACCGGCACGACCAGGCCCTGCTCGGTGCCCACGGCAACGCCGATGTCGTAATAGTTCTTATAGACGATTTCATCGCCATCGATTTCGCCGTTCACCGCCGGAAGCTCTTTCAGCGCGGCGATACAGGCTTTCACGAAGATCGACATGAAGCCGAGCTTTACGCCGTGCTTCTTTTCGAAAGCGTCATTGTACTGAGTGCGGAACGCCATCGCCGCCGACATATCCACCTCGTTGAAGGTGGTGAGAATGGCGGCGGTGTTTTGCGCCTGCTTCAGACGTTCGGCGATGCGCTTGCGCAGGCGGGTCATCCGCACGCGCTCGTCGCGCGGGCCGGAGGACACCGGAGCCGAGGCGGCAACCGCTGCCGGGGCCGTGCCGACTTTCGCCGCCAACGCATCGATCACATCGCCCTTGGTCACGCGGCCATCTTTGCCGGAACCGGGGATCGTCGAGGCCGAGAGGTTGTTCTCGGTGATCAGCTTAGCCGCTGCCGGAAGCGGTGCATGGGCCGCAGCCGGAGCAGCCGCCGCCACGGGGGCCGCAACGGGTGCGGGGGCCGGGGCCGGGGCAGCCGCCGGAGCCGCAACGGGCTTAGCCGCACCATCGCCACCGATCACGCCGAGGAGGGCCGCCACACCGACGGTCACGCCTTCGGCCGCGACGATATCGGTGAGCGTTCCCGCCGCCGGGGCGTTCACTTCCAGCGTCACCTTATCGGTTTCAAGCTCGACCAGCGCTTCATCGGCCTTCACCGAATCGCCAACCTTTTTGAGCCACTTGGCTACCGTTGCTTCCGAGACCGATTCGCCCAGGGTGGGGACTTTGATTTCGATGGCCATTCTATCCTCAACCTTATCACCAAGGGGCGCGCGCACTGAGCGCGCCCGACTGAGTTTCGTTTCGGGCTTAACCGACGGTCAGCGCGGTATTCACCAGCCCTGCCTGTTCGAGAGTGTGACGCTTCAACAGGCCCGTCGCCGGGGCTGCCGCCGCGACGCGGCCAACATAGACCGGGCGCTGCGTTTTATGATTGATCCGGGTCAACGTGCCTTCGATGCGACGGTCGACAAAGAACCAAGCGCCTTGATTTTCCGGCTCTTCTTGGCACCACACGATATCCGCGTTCGGGTAGAGCGCCAATTCGTCGCCCAAGGCTTCATCCGGGAACGGATAAATCTGCTCCAGGCGCACGATCGCCACATCCTTCTGGCCGCGCTTTTCGCGCTCGGCGGCGAGATCGTAATAGACCTTGCCCGAACAAATCACGACGCGCTTCACCGCCTCGTTCGCAACCAATTCGCCCTCGTTGCCGAGAACGCGGTGGAAGGACGAGTCCGGCCCAAAATCGGCAAGGGTGGATTGGCACGCCTTCAGGCGCAGCAGCGATTTCGGCGTCATAATGATCAGCGGCTTGCGGAAGTCGCGGCGGATCTGGCGGCGCAGGGCGTGGAAGTAATTCGCCGGGGTTGTGAGATTGCAAATCTGCATATTATCTTCAGCGCAAAGCTGCAAGAACCGCTCGGGCCGGGCCGAACTATGTTCCGGGCCTTGGCCTTCGTAACCGTGCGGCAGCAGCATGACGAGGCCCGACATGCGCAGCCACTTCGATTCTGCCGAGCAGATGAACTGATCGATAATGACCTGCGCGCCATTGACGAAATCGCCAAACTGGCCTTCCCACAACACCAAAGCGTGCGGTTCGGCCAAGCTATAGCCATAGTCGAAGCCGAGCACCGAGGCTTCCGCGAGCGGGCTATCGATCACTTCGTAAAGCGACTGCTTACCCGCCCCGCGAATATTGTTCAGCGGCTCAAAGCGCGCTTCCGTATCCTGATCGATCAGTACCGAATGGCGTTGGCTGAACGTGCCGCGCCCGGAATCCTGTCCGGACAGGCGCACCGGCACGCCTTCGACCAGCAAGGTGCCGAAGGCCAGGGCTTCCGCCGTCGCCCAATCGATGCCGTCGCCGGTTTCAATCGCCTGCCGCTTGGCTTCCAACTGCCGCACGATCTTGCGGTTAACGTTGAAGCCTTCGGGATATTTGGTGAGACCCAGTCCAACTTCTTTCAGCACGTCCGTGGCAACGCCGGTCGCACCGCGCCGGTCGTCGTTCGGGGCGGTCTTCATGCCCGTCCACTTGCCTTCCAGCCAATCGGCCTTGTTCGGCTTGTAGGATTTGGAGGCCTCGAATTCCTGTTCCAGATAATCGAAGAAGCGGTTTACTTCAGCTTCCGTCTCCGCCTTGGTCATCGACCCTTCGGCAACGAGGCGATCTTCGTAGATCTGCCGCGTCGTCGGGTGGGTCGCGATCTTGCGGTACATCAGCGGCTGGGTGAATGCGGGCTCGTCGCCTTCATTATGGCCGTGGCGGCGGTAGCAGACGATATCGATCACCACATCGCGCTTAAACATCATGCGGAATTCAATCGCGATGCGCGAGGCATGGACCACCGCTTCGGGATCGTCGCCATTGATGTGGAAAATCGGTGCCTGCACGGCTTTGGCCAGATCCGACGGATAGGGCGTAAAGCGCGAGTAAGACGGCGCGGTCGTGAAGCCGATTTGGTTGTTCACGATGAAATGGATCGTGCCGCCGGTGCGGTAGCCGCGCAATTCGGCCAGCGCCAAAGTTTCGGCAACAAGGCCTTGGCCCGCAAACGCCGCATCGCCGTGCAGCAGCATCGCCATCACTTTGGTACGGTCCGTATCGCCGCGCTGCTCTTGCTTGGCGCGCACTTTACCAACGACGACCGGATCGACCGCTTCGAGGTGGGAGGGGTTCGCGGTCAGCGACAGATGGACCATCTTGCCGTCGAACTCGCGGTCCGCCGAGGTGCCAAGATGGTACTTCACGTCGCCCGAGCCCTGCACATCGTCGGGGCTCGCGGAATTGCCTTGGAATTCGCTGAACAGTGCCTTGAACGGCTTCTGCATCACATTGGTCAGAATGTTCAGGCGGCCACGGTGGGGCATGCCGAACACGACTTCTTCAAGGCCCAACTGGCTACCGCGCTTCAATACCTGCTCGATGGCGGGAACCAAGGTTTCGCCGCCTTCAAGGCCGAAGCGTTTCGTGCCGGTGTATTTTTTATCGAGGAAGCGTTCCAGCCCTTCGGCGGCAATCAGGCGCTCGTAAATAGCGCGCTTGCCGCGCAGGGTGAAATCGGTGGTGTTTTCGGCCACGCCTTCAATGCGCTGCTGAATCCACAGGCGCTGTTCCGGGTCTTGAATATGCATATATTCAACGCCGATGGTGCGGCTATAGACCGCCCGGCAACGCGCCACGATGTCGCGCAAGGTCGCAACTTCGAAGCCAAGCTGCCCGCCGACGTAGATTTGCCGGTCGAGATCGGCGCTGGTGAAGCCGTGATGCTCGATGGTCAGATCATCCACATGCTTCGGCGGCTCCAGACCCAAGGGGTCGAGCGTTGCTTCCAGATGGCCGCGAATCCGGTAGGTGCGGATCAGGATCATCGCCTGAATGCTATCGCGGGCTGCCGCGCGCAACGCGGCATTATCCAGAGTCGGCACCGCGTCATTGGCAACGGCGGCCGGTTTGGCCGGGGCTTTGCCGCCCTTGGCCGGAACCACGGCGGTAGGATCCTCCGCCCCGACGATCCGGGTCCGCGCCCGCGCCCAACTGGCTCCCTTCAACTCGCCTAAAACGGCGCGCGCATCATCGTCGAGCCCGGCGAAAAACGCCGCCCAGCTTGGATCGACCGACGCGGGGTCGATCAGATATTGCGCGAAAACTTCGGCGATATAGGTGGCATTGCCACCGGTGAGGAAGGAGTTCTGAGCGAGGGCGTGTGCCATAAACAACCGGCGGGGCAAATGCCCCGCCGCCTTCGGGTTAGAGGTTTATCGGGCGTTCATCAGCGACAGCATGGTGCTGCCGAGATCAGCCGGGGATTCGGCAACGGCGATACCCGCCGCCTTCATCGCATCGACCTTAAAGTCCGCCGTATCATTGCCACCGGAAATAACCGCACCGGCATGGCCCATGCGGCGGCCCGGCGGGGCCGTGCGACCGGCGATGAAGCCGACGACCGGCTTCTTCGTGCCAGAGGCTTGCAAGAACTCGACGCCGCGCACTTCCGCATCGCCACCGATTTCGCCGATCATGATGATCCCTTCGGTTTCGGGATCCTTCACGAACAGTTCCAGCGTATCGACGAAGTTGGTGCCATTGACCGGATCGCCGCCGATGCCGACGCAGGTGGTCTGCCCCAGGCCCGTCGCCGTGGTTTGCGCCACCGCTTCATAGGTCAGCGTGCCCGAGCGCGAGACGATGCCGATTTTGCCGCGCTTGTGAATGTGACCCGGCATAATGCCGATCTTGCATTCGCCCGGCGTGATGATGCCGGGGCAGTTCGGGCCGATGAGGCGCGTTTTGGAGCCCAACAGGGCACGCTTCACGCGGATCATGTCCTGAACGGGAATGCCTTCGGTGATGCAGACGGCGAGTTCGATTTCGGCGTCAATCGCTTCCAGAATCGCGTCCGCTGCGAAGGGCGGCGGCACATAGATCACCGTCGCATTCGCGCCGGTCTTTGCCACTGCATCGGCCACGGTGTCGAAAACCGGAAGATCGAGATGCTTCGTGCCGCCCTTACCGGGGGTCACGCCGCCGACCATTTGAGTGCCGTAGGCAATCGCCTGTTCCGAGTGGAAAGTCCCCTGCGCGCCGGTAAACCCCTGGCAGATGACCTTCGTATTCTTATTGACCAGAACAGCCATGATTACGCGGCCTCCTTCACAGCCTTCACCACCTTAGCGGCGGCATCGGCAAGATTATCGGCGGAAAGGATCGGCAGGCCGGATTCGGCGAGGATCTTCTTCCCTAACTCTACATTGGTGCCTTCGAGGCGCACCACCAGGGGCACGTTCAGGCTGATTTCGCGGGCAGCAGCCACCACACCTTCGGCGATCACGTCGCAGCGCATGATACCGCCGAAGATATTCACTAGAATACCTTCGACGTTCTTATCGCCGAGGATGATCTTGAACGCCTGGGTCACGCGTTCTTTCGTTGCGCCGCCGCCGACATCGAGGAAGTTGGCCGGCTCGCCGCCGTACAGCTTAATAATATCCATGGTGGCCATGGCGAGACCGGCACCGTT
This sequence comes from Elstera sp., assembly GCF_044372965.1. Classification (NCBI taxonomy): domain Bacteria; kingdom Pseudomonadati; phylum Pseudomonadota; class Alphaproteobacteria; order Rhodospirillales; family Rhodospirillaceae; genus Elstera; species Elstera sp. The sequence goes on from NZ_JBILQX010000033.1 coordinate 24,758, forward strand.
GACCATGCAGCCAATATTGCCATCGAGCTTCACATAGGAAAGCTGATGCTTGGCGGCTTCGGTTTCGGCGGGGTCTTCTTCGTCTTCGTCGCGCAGGGCTTCGACGTCTTGATGACGGAAGAGCGCGTTATCGTCGAAGTTCATCTTGGCATCGAGCGCGATGATATCGCCCGCGCCGGTCACGACCAGCGGGTTGATTTCAACGATTGAGGCGTCGAGGTCAACGAAGGCCTTATACATCGCCGTCAAGAACTTCACGCAGGCGCCGACCTGCTTGCCTTCGAGCCCGAGGGCGAAAGCAACGCGGCGGCCGTGGAAGCCTTGCAGACCCGTGACCGGATCGATGGCGAGCTTCAGGATTTTTTCGGGATGATCGTGGGCGACTTCTTCGATTTCCATGCCGCCTTCGGTCGAGGCCATCACGGTAATCCGGCTGGTCGCGCGATCAACGAGCATACCGAGATAGAGTTCGCGCTTAATATCCGCGCCCTCTTCAACATAGAGGCGCTTCACCTCTTTGCCCTGCTCGCCGGTCTGCTTGGTGACGAGCACCTGACCCAGCATGGCAGCGGCGTTTTCGCGCACGTCATCGACGGTTTTGACGACGCGGACGCCGCCCTTGCCGTTCGGATCGTTCTGGAAGCGGCCGGCGCCGCGACCGCCCGCATGAATTTGCGATTTTACCACATAAACCGGGCCGCCCAGTTCGGATGCGACCTTCGCCGCTTCATCGGGGGTATAAGCAACCCCGCCGCGCGGCACCGCGACACCGAATTTCGCCAAGAGCTGCTTGGCTTGATACTCGTGAATATTCATCGGTCCTCCCGTGCGCTGCCGCCTCACCCCTTGAGCACGTCAGCGGGTCCTAATGCCCGGGTTTCGGGCGGGAGCCATAGACAGGATCATGCGTAACAACCCTGCCTATGGACACGAAATTACATAATTCAGCGTAAACTACAGTCGGCGCGCACCATACCACCGCCCCAGCAGCAATGAAATGCAGCTTTGTCAGGGCTGACGTGTGGCAAAACGCCAATCTGTAGCAGGATTACGCTTACGAGGCGGCTTTCGCGTCGAGATCCTTACAAATCTGCACAAGACTACGCACCGCATCGCAGCTCTTCGCAAAGCCAGCCTTTTCGGTTTCATCCAGCGCGATCTCAACGATGCGCTCAACGCCGCCCGCACCCAGAACAACCGGCACGCCAACGTAAAGATCATTCACGCCATATTGCCCCGTCAGGTAGGCGGCGACCGGCAGAACGCGCTTCTTGTCCTTGAGGTACGCTTCGGCCATCTGGATCGCTGCGGAGGCCGGGGCGTAGAAGGCGGAGCCGGTTTTCAGCAGATTGACGATTTCGGCCCCGCCGTCGCGCGTGCGCTGAACGATTTGGTCCAGCTTTTCCTGCGTGGTCCAGCCCATCTTAATGAGGTCCGGCAGCGGAATACCGGCAACGGTGGAGTAACGCACCGAGGGAACCATCGTATCGCCATGGCCGCCGAGCACGAAGGCGGTCACATCTTCGACCGACACATTGAACTCTTCGGCGAGGAAGAAGCGGAAGCGCGCGCTATCGAGCACGCCTGCCATGCCGACGACCTTATGGGGCGGCAGGCCAGACTTCTGCTGAAGCACCCACACCATCGCATCGAGCGGGTTGGTGATGCAGATCACGAAGGCATCGGGAGCATAGGTTTTAATGCCTTCGCCGACTTTGGCCATGACACCAGCGTTGATCGCAATCAGATCGTCGCGGCTCATGCCCGGCTTGCGGGCGACGCCAGCGGTAACGATGATGACATCGGACCCGGCAATCGCGGCATAATCCGACGCGCCCGACAGGGTGGCATCGAACCCTTCAACCGGCGCGGCTTCGGCGATATCGAGGGCCTTGCCCTGCGGCACACCGTCCACAACGTCGAACAGGGTAATATCCCCCAGTTCCTTCAGACCAGCCAGCAGAGCCAGGGTGCCGCCAATATTGCCCGCACCAACCAGCGCGATCTTCTTCCGTGCCATAGGGCTTATCCTCGTTCGCTCAGAAACAAAAGGGCTCCGGCGCAGCCCGGCCCTCAGCCCCTTCTAGACGAGGATTGTTTCAGTCATCACGACAAAAACAATCGCCTGCCCCGGTGCGGCATGAAGCCCGGACGCGTCATCGACCCGCTTGCTACAGCGATTCGCGCGCAAGGGCAAGCTTGGCAACGCGCGTCAAAGCCGCTCAGCGTGCGAAAATGCCGCTATGCGGCGTCTGCACGGCAGCAAATGCGGCGAGGTGCCGCAGCAAGCATCGTCTCTTCCTTTAAAATTGTGCTAGTCTGGGAATCCGACCCAACCGAATCCCCCTGAATTTACAGGAACATTTCGGTAAAAATGCAATGATTTGAAAGGGGCCTCAGCCGTTAACGCGGCCCCTCAAAACCGGGAAGAAACGCGCGATATGACGACGCCGCAGCAAAAGAAAGTCACCGACGCCGAAGCCCTGTCCATGCACGCCAGCGGACGGCCGGGGAAAATCGAAATCACCCCGACCAAGCCCTTGGTGACGCAGCGCGATTTGAGCCTTGCCTATTCGCCCGGTGTGGCCGCCCCCTGCCTTGAGATCTTCAAGTCGCCGGAAACCGCCTATGATTATACCGCCAAGGGCAATCTTGTAGCGGTGATCTCCAATGGTACAGCCGTGCTCGGCCTTGGCGATCTCGGCGCGCTGGCCTCCAAGCCGGTGATGGAAGGCAAGGCCGTTCTGTTCAAGCGTTTTGCCGATATCGACGGCATCGATATCGAGGTGGATACGCGCGACGTAGACGAGTTCGTCAATGCCGTGCGCTACCTGGGGCCGACTTTCGGCGGGATTAATCTTGAGGATATTAAAGCGCCGGAATGTTTCATCATCGAGCAGCGCCTGCGCGAGTTGATGGATATTCCGGTGTTCCACGACGATCAGCACGGCACCGCCATCGTCGCCGCCGCCGGGCTGATTAATGCGCTCGATATTACGGGCCGGTCGTTGAAAGACATTAAGA
>NZ_JBILQX010000189.1:0-6506 GCF_044372965.1 Elstera sp.
CTGGACGCTGCCAGGGGAGCCAGCCGATTTCGCCGCCGAAGACCTCCTGCGTCAGTTCTTCGCTGCGGGCCGAGGCGGCAAGCGCGATGACCGCATCCGGGTGCATGTGATCGACGTGGGCGTGGGGAATATAGGCATGGAGAGGCGTATCGATGCTGGCCGCGCGCGGATTGAGATTGAAGGTGCAATGGGGCAGATAGCCGACCATTTCATCTTCCTGCGCAAGGCCGCGATAGAGGGTTTTCAACTGCTCCAGCTTGTCGAGATAGAGCGTGGAAAACCCATCGAGCGCCATACTGCCAAGGTCACCGCCGGAGCCTTTAACCCATAAGACGGTGACGCTTTTTCCCGTCAATGGGTCAGAATGCATTATCTTTGCCGAGGTGTTACCGCCGCCATAATTCGTTACTCGCAGGTCCGACCCCAATAAATTGGAGCGGTAGAGCAGCAACTCTGGCTCGGAAAGCCTTGCGGCATGGGCAGTATCCCATAGCGATGGGATGAGAGACGGGCTGAGGGAAGTCGCGGTCACGATCCGGCTCCGGGATAGTTCAAAATGCGTTATTTGGGGAAAAGGATCGGGTCCTTGCCCCGTTTCACCGGCATGAAGCGATCATTTTAAGGCGCGTGTCAATTGGAATAGGTAATTTTGCGTCGCAATAATGCGTTATTGCGATGCAAAATGACGTTTATGCGATGCAAAATGAACAATTACGATTGACGCGCACCCGGATTAGGATTTATCCGTTTTGTAACACCGGCCAAAGGGGGCCTCCCCATGCATCAACACGAACGTCACGGGCTTATCGCCGCGCTGCTGCAAAAGCAGGGAACCATTGGGATTCAAGATCTCATGGCCCGGCTGGATGCGTCGCGGGCAACCGTGCGGCGCGATTTGCAGGAGATGGAGGCGGCGGGCTTGTTGCGCCGGGTTCGAGGCGGGGCGCAAGCCTTAGGCGCGCGCCCGACGCATCTGACCGAACCACCCTTTGACTATAACGTCACGCTGAACCGTGAAACCAAGCGCGCGATTGCGCGGCGGGCGGTCGATCTGTGCAGCGAGCGCGATTCGATTATCATTGATGGTGGCACGACCACGTTTGCGATGACCGAGTTTCTGGTGCAAACCAAAGTGGAGGTGCTGACCAACAGCCTTCCAATCGCCGATTATCTGATGCGCCACGGCGAGAATCGCGTGACGCTGCCGGGCGGCGAGATTTTCCGGGAACAGCAGCTTGTGCTGAGCCCGTTTGACAATGACCTAACGCATCGTTTCTTTGCGTCAAAACTATTCATGGGGGCGCAGGCTTTAACCCAGCACGGGTTAATGCAATCCGACCCGCTGCTGATCCGTGCCGAACAGAAGCTGATCGATCAAGCCGAAAAACTCGTGGTCTTGGTCGATAGCAGCAAGTTCGACGGGCGCGGAAGCCTCATTCTCTGCCCGCTTTCCCGCATCGATATCGTCGTGACCGACGATGGCATCAGCGCGCCCGCCGCCGGGCTGCTGCGCGATGCGGGCGTGGAGCTTATCACCGTTCCCCGCTGGCGAAACCGTTCAGCGGCTTAACCGACCCCCGCCTTAACGAGCGCAATAGAATGGCTCCGGCGGGGAAAATCATCCAAGGGAGGATGTACGCCGTGACCAAATTTCTTAAAACCGCAAGCCTTGCCGTCATCGTTGGGGTGCTGGCGATGAATTCTGCCGATGCTGCCGATAAGGTGCGCGTGGCCATGCTGGTCAAATCGCTCGGCAATGGCTTCTTTGAAGCCTGCAAGGAAGGCGGAATTGAAGCCTCCAACGAGCTTGGCAATGTCGAGCTGATTTACACCGGTCCGACCACGGCAACCGCCGAAGGCCAGATCGAACTGATGAATGCGTTGATCGCTCAGAAAGTCGATGCCATCGCCATTTCGGCGAATGATGCCAATGCGCTGGTGCCGGTGGCGAAAAAAGCCGCCGAACGCGGTATCAAAGTCATCTCCTTCGACAGCGGCATCGCCAGTGGCCGCCTGATGCAGCTCAACCCCTCCAATGCCTCGCTGATTGGGCAGAAACAGGTGCAAATGGCGCTCGACGCCATCGGGACGGCGGGCGGCGAGGTTGCCATTCTGTCGGCGACGGCCCAGGCAACCAACCAGAACATCTGGATCGCCGAAATGAAGAAGGAGTTGGCGAAGCCTGAGTTTTCATCTCTGAAACTGGTTTCCACCGTGTATGGCGACGATCAAGCCGATAAAAGCTATCGGGAAGCCCAGGGCCTGTTCAAATCCTTCCCGAATTTGAAAGCGATCATTGCGCCGACCTCGGTCGGAATCGTCGCGGCAGCCAAAGCCGTGGCCGATCAGGGGCTGATTGGTAAAGTCTATGTGACCGGCCTCGGGTTGCCGTCCGAGATGAAAGGCCATGTGCTGAGCGGCGCAACCAAAAGCTTTGCCATCTGGAACCCGGTCGATCTCGGGTATACCGTAACCTATGCCGCCGTGCAGTTTGCCAAGGGCGAACTCAAGGGCAAGGCGGGCGAGAAAGTGCCGGTTGGGCGTATGGGCACACTGACCATCGACGAGAAGGGCGAAGCCGCCATGGCGGAGCCGTTCACCTTCGATAAGGACAATGTGCTGAAATACGCCAAATATTTCTAAACGCAGCAGATCAAAAAGAAAAATAGGAGCACCAGGGGGCATGCCCCCTGGTGCAGGGGAGTCGGGGACGCAGTCCCCGACGATCCCAAAGGGAGGGACGAATGGTTTTAGCCGTGGAGGGACTGACGAAGTCCTTCGGCGCCGTGGCGGCCCTGCGCGATGGGCGCCTGCGCCTCACACCGGGCCGTGTTACCGCCTTGATCGGCGAGAATGGCGCGGGAAAATCGACGCTGGTGAAAATCCTTACCGGGATTTATCAGCCGGATGGGGGTAGCCTGCGCCTGGATGGGGTGGCGCGGCATTTTGCGTCGCCGCAGGAATCGCAAGCCGCCGGAATCGCGGCGATTCATCAAGAAACCGTGATGTTCGACGATCTGACCGTAGCGGAGAATATCTGCGCCGGGCATTGGCCGTGTCACGCGCGCGGCTGGCGCAAAGGGATGATCGACTGGAAAGCCCTGCTGACCCAATCGCAAGCCGTGCTGGACCGGTTGGGGGCAGATTTGCCCTTGCAGGCGCGCTGCGGCGATCTCTCCATCGCGCAAAAGCATCTCGTGGAAATGGCCCGTGCCCTCTGCCATGACAGCCGCGTGCTGATTATGGATGAACCCACGGCGGCCCTGTCGCACCGGGAAATCGACGATCTTTATCGGCTGGTACGCACGCTCAAGGCCGGGGGCGTTGCCATTCTCTTCATTTCCCATAAGTTCGACGAATTATTCGCCATCGCCGATGATTACGTCGTGATGCGCGACGGCGCTTTCGTGGCCGAAGGCGCGATGAGCGAAACCAATGTTGACGCCCTGGTCGCCCTGATGGTTGGGCGAAGCATGGGGGCGGTCTTCCCCAAGCGCAGCGTACCCATCGGCGCGCCGGTTTTGGACGTGCGCGACCTGTGCCACCCAACCGAATTTTCGGAGGTGAGCTTTACCGTGCACGCTGGGGAAATCCTCGGGTTCTACGGCCTCGTCGGCGCAGGGCGCAGCGAGGTAATGCAGGCGCTCTTTGGCCTGACCTCGGTCAGCGGCGGCACGATTTCCCTCGGCGGGGAAAACCTGCGCCTGACATGCCCGAAGGATGCCATCGCGGCCGGAATCGCCTATGTGCCGGAGGATCGGCAAAGCCAGGGCGCGATTCTGCCCATGAGCATCCGCGATAATATCACGCTGCCGCTGCTTGAGCGCATCACCGGCGGCTGGCTGCTGTCTTCCCGAAAAGAGGACGCGCTGGCGGAAACCTTCGCGCGGCGGCTGGCGGTAAAAGCGCCGGATTGGAACACCCGCGTCGATGCACTCTCGGGGGGCAATCAACAGAAGGTCGTCATCGGTAAATGGCTGGCAACGGCCCCGAAAGTCATCATTCTCGACGAGCCAACCAAGGGAATCGATGTCGGCTCCAAAGCCAAGGTGCATGATTTCATGAGCGACCTCGTCGCCGAAGGGCTCGCGGTCATTCTGGTTTCCTCCGAACTGCCGGAGGTGATGGGCATGGCCGACCGCATCATCGTGATGCAGGCGGGCCGCCCCTGCGGCAGTTTCAAGCGCGCCGATTTCGCCACCGATCCCGCCCAGGGCGCGGCCCGGCTGGCCCGCGCGGCAACAGGAGGCTGAGGATGCGGCGTGATCTTATCTTAGCCGGGGTCATTCTCGGCCTCGCGCTGCTCATCGGCGGGCGGGCACCGGTTTTCCTGACCGTCGCCACGCTGGACGATATCGCTACCGATACAGCCATTTTGGCGATGATGGCGCTGGCGCAAATGCTGGTGATTTTAACGCGGGGGATCGATCTGTCGGTTGCCGCGATGCTCGCCCTGTGCGGCATGGCCGCCGCCTTGGCCGGGCAGGCGCTGCCGGATGCACCCGTGGGGCTGTTGCTCCTGCTGGGGCTTGGCCTCGGCATCGCGCTGGGGGCGATCAATGGGGCCTTCGTCGCCGGGTTGAAAGTGCCGCCCATAGTGGTGACGCTGGCCAGCTTGAGCCTGTACCGGGGGGCAACGTTCCTGCTCAGCGGCGGGCGTTGGGTTTCGTCCCACGATATGCCCGCTCCGTTCCGCGAGTTTCCGACCGAGCGCCTCTTCGGCGTTACCCACCTCGTCTGGTTTGCGGTTCTGGCGGTGCTCCTGGCCTATGGGGGGCTGCGCTTTACCCGCTTCGGGCGTTCGATTTACGCCTATGGCGGCAATCCGAGCGCCGCCCGATACGTGGGGATTGCCTCCGAACGGGTGCTCTTCTCGGCTTATGCAATCAGCGGCGGGGTTGCGGGGCTCTGCGGCGCGCTCTGGGTCGGGCGCTATGGGATTGCCTTCACCGACGCGGCGCAGGGGTTCGAACTCCAAATTATTGCCGCCTGCGTTATCGGCGGGGTGAGCATCGCGGGCGGTATCGGCACGGTTCTCGGGTGCCTGCTGGGCGTGATCTTCCTCGGGATGATTGGCAATGCCCTCCCGATCATGGCGATTTCACCCTTCTGGCAAATGCTGATTTCCGGGGCCGTGATTCTGGCTGCCGTGATGCTCAACCGGCAACGGGGCCGCGCGGCGAAGATCATCTTGCACCCAAAACCGGTGGAGAGCGCGCGATGACCAGCCTTAAACTTGCACCGCTGCCGCCTTCCTCATCCCTCTGGGGGCTCCGACTGATGCGTCGATGGGAATTTTTGCTGGCAATTCTGCTGGTTCTGGTAATGGCCGGAAACAGTCTTTTGTCGCCCTATTTCCTCGATCCTTACAATCTGGCCGACGCGACGGCGAATTTTACCGAAAAAGCCATGGTCGCCCTGCCGATGGCGCTGCTCATCATCGTACGCGAAATCGATATTTCGGTCGCCTCGATCATGGCGCTCGCCTCGCTGATGATCGGCCTTGGGGCGGAAGCGGGGGTGGGAATGCCGGGGCTAGTCGCCATCGGCCTGCTGACGGGGCTTGCCGCCGGATTGCTCAACGGCGTGCTGGTCGCGGGCCTTGGGCTGCCCTCCATCGTCGTGACCATCGGAACCCTGTCGCTGTTCCGGGGCATCACCTCCGTCGTCCTCGGCGACCGGGCGATTACCGCCTATCCCGAAGCCTTTACCGATCTAGCCACCTTGAAGATTATCCCCTTCGTCAGTTTGGAGTTCGCCCTATTCTTGGCGCTTGCGGCAGTTTTTGCCCTGGTCTTGCACGGCACGGTGATCGGGCGGCGGCTCTACGCTATCGGCCTCAACCCCACCGCCGCGCGCTTTTCGGGGCTGAATGTCGGGCGGACGAAGCTGGTTCTGTTCGCGGTCATCGGCCTTATCGCCGGGCTGGCCGCCGTGTTCCTCACAGCGCGTATCGGCAGCACGCGCCCCAATATCGCCAGCGGCTGGGAGCTTGAGATTATCACGATGGTGATTCTCGGCGGGGTTAGCATCGCGGGCGGGGCCGGAACCATTGGCGGCGTGGTGCTCGCGGTGTTTTTGCTCGGCATGGCCGGGTTCGGCATGGGGCTGTTGAATGTTCCCGGCATCGTCATGAGCACGCTGATCGGCGCGCTGCTCCTGGTGACGGTAGCGGTGCCGCAGATTGCCGCGCGCCTACGCCAGAAAGGAAAATCCTGATGGAAAAAATCGCCTTCGCAATGCAGTTAAAGCCCGGCAACGAGGCCGAATATCAGCGTCGCCATGACGCTATTTGGCCGGAGTTGAGCGCCTTGCTGAAAGAGGCGGGAATTGCCGACTACAGCATTTTTCTTGATCCCGATAGCCTAACCCTCTTTGGGGTTTTGCGCCGAACGGCGGGGCACGGCATGGACCGGCTGCCAGAGAATCCGATCATGCAGCGCTGGTGGGCCTTTATGGCCGATCTGATGGTCGTGACCCCGGATAATGCGCCGGTGGTCCGCCCG
>NZ_JBILQX010000190.1:0-6496 GCF_044372965.1 Elstera sp.
GCTCGCCTACTGCCATCTTGGCGTGACCCCGGACGGCGGCGCGACCTGGTTCCTGCCCCGCCTTGTCGGCCTGAAGCCCGCCTTTGAAATCGCGGCCCTGGGCGAGCGGATCGAAGCGCCGCGCGCGGCCGATCTGCGCATTATCAACCGCGTCGTGCCCAAGGATGCTTTGGCCGAGGCGACCGAAACCCTCGCGCGGCGGCTGGCTTCCGGCCCCCGTCAGGCGCTTGCCCGCACCAAAGGGCTGCTGAATGCGGCCTTTGGTGCGCCGCTGCCCGATCAGTTGCGCCGGGAAGGCGAATCCTTCTCCCGCTGCACCTTAACCAGCGATTTTGTCGAAGGCGTCAGCGCTTTCGTCGAAAAACGCCGTCCGGCTTTCAATCGCGGCTAATCAAAACAAAAAAACGGAAAGAATCCCCCATGAGCAGCCTTAAAGGAAAAACCCTCTTCATCACCGGCGCATCGCGCGGCATCGGCAAGGCCATCGCCCTGCGCGCCGCCCGCGATGGGGCCAATATCGTCATCGCGGCCAAAACTACCGATCCGCACCCAAAGCTTCCCGGCACGATCTATTCGGCGGCGGAAGAGGTTGAGGCGGCGGGCGGCAAGGCCCTGCCGCTGCTGGTCGATATCCGCGAGGAGGAGGGTGTGAAGGCGGCGGTCGCCCAAACCGTGGCGACCTTCGGCGGTATCGATATTCTGGTGAATAACGCCAGCGCCATCAACATCAGCGGCACGCTGGAAACGCCGATGAAGCGCTACGATTTGATGCATCAGGTCAATGCGCGCGGCACCTTCCTGTGCAGCCAAGCCTGCCTGCCGGAACTGCTAAAGGCCGAGAACCCCCATATCCTCATGCTCTCGCCGCCGCTGAACATGACCGAAAAATGGTTCGCGCCGCATGTGGCCTACACAATGGCGAAATACGGGATGAGCATGTGTGTGCTCGGCATGGCCGGCGAGTTCCACGGCAGGGTCGGCGTCAATGCCCTTTGGCCGCGCACGATCATCGCCACCGCCGCGCTTGCGATGCTGGGCGAGGGCGAAGGGCTGATTTCCGCCCGCAATGGCCGCACGCCGGAGATTGTGGCCGATGCGGCGCACGTTATCCTGACCCGCGACGGCAAAAGCACGACGGGGAACTTCTTCATCGATGATGAGGTTTTGGCGAGTGCCGGGGTTACGGATCTCTCTGGCTATGCCGTCGATCCAAGCGCGCCGCTCTACCCAGATATTTTCCTTTAATAAAAACACCCCCCGATTTTCGGATCGGGGGGTTTTTCTTACTCGGCAAACGTCACCACAAGCTTATCGGCGGCTTGCGGCAGGTCCTTCAACTCCACCTTGAACGCTTCGGCGGAATTGGGGGCAACGGTCGGCGGGGTGCCCGCGAAGATCCATTCCTTCAAAACCTGATCATTCGCGCCGCTGACGATGGCTTTCAGCTTGGGCGCGGGCTTGGCGCTGTTCGTGGTGTTCAGCACGCGGCCTTCGATGATCAACATCCCCACATCATCCCGGCGGGTCGAGGCGACGTTCGCAAGATCGAAACCTTCGCCGGGGAAGCCGACGGGCAGCCCGGCGCGGGCATAGGCCACGGCGGCGGGCGGCCAGGTTTCGACGATCTGAGTGCGCCCAAAATAGAGCCCGGCGATCGTGCCCGAGAAGATCAGCAGCAGCAGGGCCCAGCCGAGCGGCGAACCGGCGCTTCGGCGGGGGGCGGCGCCATGATTGGCCTTAGCGGCTTTGCGGCCTTTAATCGGCGGGTTCAGCGGTGGGGGCGTGAAATCCGAAAACTCTTCCTCCGCCGTTTTGATCTTATCGCGCAAGGCCCCGGCGCTCACCATCTCTTCGGCGGGCGGCAGTGCACGCGACGGGCGGGATTTGGCGGGCACGCTAGGTTCGTCCTCATCGTCATCCATCGCAAACAGGCTGCGCGCGATGATCGATTCGTTCGAAGCCGGGCTGGTTTTGGCGTCGGCGGCGGCGTCGGCCATCGCTGCGAGAAAATCCATCGGCGGTAAATCGGCCGCAGCGCCGGGTCCGCTCGAAATCGGCGCGTTCAGGAAGGCATCGAAATCCTCATCCATCGATTTACCGCCGGGCGGCGGGCGAACGATGGAGGCAGCGTCGGGGGCTCCTGCTTTCGGGCGGGCGGCTCCAGGCGTCGCGGGTTCAGGCGTTGCCGAAAAAAACTCAGGCAGGGCCGCTTCGTCCGAAGCTAGGTCGGGTAGCCACGTGTGGCCGCAGTTCGAGCAACGGACCATCCGGCCAGGGTTGGCCAGGTCGGTCGAATTGACAGTCCAGCGGGTCGCACAGGAGGGACAGTTCAATATCATCGCATTTTTACCCGATTTCGGTTGCCTAACTTATACGAACCGAAAGACGGGACGGCAAGAAATCCGAGTCGACTTTCTGCACAATCGCTTGAAACCCGCAGATTTTTCCTGCCCTCTTGCACGGGCGGGCGAGAATCGCGGCGGCACCTGGAGAGACATGCTTACCTTTGATAATGTCGGGATGCGCTATGGGACCGGGCCGGAAGTTCTGCGCGATGTCAGCTTCCACCTGGCTCCAGGTTCGTTCCATTTTCTGACGGGCGCGTCGGGCGCTGGCAAAACCACCTTGCTGCGCCTGATGTATCTGGCGCAAAAGCCAACGCGCGGCACTTTCTCGCTGTTCGGGCGCGACGTGGTAACGCTGGCGCGCGCCGAGCGCCCGGACCTGCGCCGCCGCATCGGTGTGGTGTTTCAAGACTTCCGCCTGCTCGACCATCTGACCGCGCTCGAAAACGTCGCCTTGCCTTTGCGCATCGCCGGGCATAGTTCGGCGGAGATTGACGCTCATGTGGCCGAACTCCTCAGTTGGGTCGGATTAAAGCAGCAGGTGAATGCGCGCCCGGCGCAGCTTTCCGGCGGGCAGCAGCAGCGCGTCGCCATCGCCCGCGCTGTCATCGCCCGGCCCGATCTGCTGCTGGCCGATGAGCCGACGGGCAATGTGGATGATCGTATTGCCGTGCGCCTGTTACATTTGTTCGAGGAGATGAACAAGGTCGGCACTACCATCGTGTTCGCCACCCACAATCAGCAACTCATCAGCCGTTTCCCCCATCCGGTGCTGCATGTTGAGCAAGGCGAGGTGCATCTCTTGCCCCCCGGCTCCAACCCCTTCGGGGCCGAGATGAGCGGCGGTACGCCATGAAGCTTCCCTTGGTTTCCGGGCATCTCCCCGGTTTAGGGCATCCGCTGCCGCTGCGCGCCGATGAAGGCGGGCGCTTCCTGCCCGCCATCGTCGCCATCATGACCTTGCTGGCCCTTTTGGCGCTCGCCGGCGCGCTCGCGGTCAATCGCGGCGCGCAATCCTGGGACCGCGAAGTCACAGGGTCGGCGACGGTCCAGGTGCTCCCCGGCCCGGATGCGGCGGAAGTATCCAAGCGGGTGGAGGCGGCAACGCAACTTCTCCTCGCCCAGCCCGGCGTGTTGATGGCCCAGCCCCTTCCGGCGGAAGCGGGCGCGGCTTTGGTCGCGCCGTGGCTGGGGGAGCTAACGGGCGCGGCGGAACTGCCAATTCCGCGCCTGATCGCCGTGACGGTCGACCCTTCCATCGCCTCCCAAGACGCCATCCGCGAAAAGCTGAAGGCCATTTCCGGCACGCGCTATCAGGATCACCTGACCTGGCTGGAGCCGATCCGCCGGGCGGCGACGGCGGCGCGCTGGCTGGCGGCGGCGATTTTGGCGGTGATCGGCGGGGCGGCGGTGCTCACCGTGCTGTTCGCTACCCGCACGTCGTTGGCGGTCCAGCAGGATGTGATCGAGGTTTTGCACCTCATCGGCGCGCGTGACGGCTATATCGCGGGCGGTCTCGCGCGGCAAACGATGGGGCGGGCGCTGTTGGGGGCTTTTGTCGGCTCGCTGATCGCGGTGGCGGTTTTGCTGCTGTTACCGATGTTTCTGACCAGCGCCGCCGGAGCCCCGGCCTTGTTGCGCGGCGTGCAGTTGGGCGCGCTCGATTGGGTCTGGATTATCCTGCTGCCGTTTGCCCTCTCGATTTTAGCGGCGGGCGCGGCCTATCTTGCGGCGCTGCGTGGGCTTGCGCGGTTGCCCTAGAGACTTTGATGAACGCATGACGCTTTTCCCCCGCCTGCTGCTGCTCGACCGTGACGGTGTTCTGAACGAAGACCGCCCCGACAGTGTGCGCCACCGCGATGCGCTGGTGCTGATCCCCGAGGCGATTGCCGCGCTGGCGGCCTATAGTCGGACGGGGCGGGCGGTGGCGCTGGTCACTAATCAGGGAATCTTGGGGCGGGGGCACGTCAGCAAGGCCGAGTTCGGTGCGATTCAAGCGACGCTTATCCGCGCGGTGGAGGCGGCAGGCGGGCGGCTCGCCTCGGTCCATATCGCCCCCGATGCGCGCGACGGGCTGAGCGACCGCCGCAAACCCGGCCCCGGTATGCTGCGCGAAGCAATGCGCCAGCATGGGGTTTCCCCCGCCGAAACCCTGTTTATCGGTGATGCGTTAACCGATGCCGAGGCCGCCCAGGCGGCGGGGGTGGCGTTTCGATTGGTGCTCACGGGCAAGGGTCGCGCCTCGGCGTCCGCCCGTCCCGATCTGGCTGCCTTCGCCACCGTAGCCGAGGCTTTGGCCGATCTTGGAGCCTGCGGGTAATGCGGCTGGTTCGCCGTTTAACCGTCGTGGGGGCGGGTCTGCTTCTTGCCTATGGCGCGGGCTTTGCCGCCTTCATGGCGCAGGTTCCCAGCGAAGTCTCCCGCGATCCCTCAGCGACGGAGGCGATTGTGGTGCTGACCGGCGGGCGGCAAAGGCTCTCGACCGGGCTTAAACTGCAGGCGCAGGGGCTAGCGAAACAGGTGTTCATCTCCGGGGTCAATCCCGAGGTTGAGCCGGAGGAATTGGCAGGCTTCGGCCCCTTGGGCAAAGCGCAGATTGATTGCTGCGTGGTGCTGGGCTATGCGGCGGCCAATACGCTGGGCAATGCGGCGGAGACGGCGGCCTGGGCGCGCGCGGTCAATATTCACTCCATTCGCCTTGTAACGGCGGCCTATCATATGCCGCGCAGTCTGTTCGAGTTGCGCCGCGTCGCACCGCAGCTCGCCGTCATTCCGCATCCCGTGTTTCCGCCGGGCTATCCCGAAGGCGGCAGTTTGCGGGCGGATGGCGTCACGCTTCTGCTGAGCGAATATCACAAGCTCCTGCGCGCCTGGGCGCGCGCCTTACTTCGTTCGGGGGAAGCATGATCGTTTTGCGGTCGGCACTTTTTAACGTGTGCTTTGTTCTTTGGTTTTTCGTGACCGCCGTTCTGTTGCTACCCGTAACGCTGCTGCCGCGCGCGGCGGCCTGGTGGGTTGTCGATTTTTGGGTTCACGGCGTTTTAGTGCTGCTGCGCATCATCTGCGGAGTTCGGTTTGAAATGCGCGGGCGGGAGAATTTGCCGAAAGGCGGCTTCATTCTGGCGGCAAAACATCAATCGGCCTTCGAGACGATGGCTTTGCACGTGCTATCGCCCCGCCCGGCGTTCATTTTCAAGCGCGAACTGCTGTTTATCCCGGTCTTTGGCTATTACCTGTGGCGCTTTCAGCAGATCGCCGTCACGCGCGGGGCCGGGCAGAAGGCGATGAAGAGCGTTGGGCGCGCGGCCCTGCCGGTTTTGGCCCAGGGCCGCGCCGTGATCATTTTCCCGGAAGGCACGCGCACGGACCCTGGTACGCGTCGCCCCTACCGCTCCGGTGTGCAGCATCTCGCCCGCTTGAGCGGTGCCCCCGTGGTGCCGGTTGCGCTAAACTCTGGCTTATTTTGGGGGCGGAATGCCTTTCTGAAATACCCCGGCACGGTGGTCTTCGAGGTTCTGCCCGCCCTCACCGTATCGCCCGAAGCGCGCGGCCCGTTCATGGCGGCGCTGGAAGAGGCTATCGAAACCGCAACGGCGCGGCTGGAAGCCGAAGCGCGGGCGAAATAAGGACTTCTAATCGGGCGAATCATTAAGCATTGGTGATTTTGTATGAATTATGCTTTATGCGTGATCGTAATGATCGCTTAATAGTTCAAGGGGACTGCTATGAGTATAAATGTAATCATCACATTCAAATCAAAACCTGAAAAGCTTGTGGCCTTTACAGAGATACTTGACGGGGTAAAAACAGATTTACCTAAAGTTGATGGTTGTATTTCTGTTAACATATATAATGCTGATCTGGATCCATGTGTATTTACGCTCGTAGAAACATGGCGTTCCGAATCTGATCACAAAAAACACATTGAAGGCGTGGTGTCGTCGGGTGGTTGGAGCCATATAGCGTCACACTTGGCCTGCGACCCGAGCAGCGGTTATTTCAAATCGCTTTAAGATAGTTCTTCTCTAGGAGCCGTTGACAAACTGGATTCCCAAATTGCCTAAAGCGTGATTCAAGATAGCTTTCTGAGGAGGCTATCTTGGCTCGATTGTTGATGGAAGACGCTGAATGGGCGTTTTTTGAGCCGTTCA
>NZ_JBILQX010000191.1:0-6282 GCF_044372965.1 Elstera sp.
AAATCCGCTCAGAGTTCTTCGAAGCGAATTTGGCTGGCCTGCACCCGCAGCCCCTCGGTTTCATCGAGAATGAGCCGCTGGTTGCCGCATTGGATATCGAGGCGTTTGGCCCGCAGAATAACGCTGCGGTCGCGCCCGAAGTGCAGGCGGTGTTGGGCGTCAGGGGCGGCGGCGGCGGGATCGTCCTGGTCGGTGTAGAGCGCCACATCGCCGGGGGCCAAGGTGCGCGGGCGCTTGGCTTGATCGTGCGCCAAAATCGCCGCGCCGTTTTCGCGCTCGCCGCCGACAAAGAGGCACACGGCAATCGCCCCTGGCAGCGGTTGGGCGGTGAACCCGTACCCCTCCAGCAGGTCGAGATCGTTTTTCATCTCCCCAGCCGAAAGCTCGGCTTGAAGCTGCTGCGTCGGCCCCGCCGCCGAAACCAGCCGAATAACGGCCCGGCCAACGAGATTATCGAGCGCGTTCAGCAGCGGGCCGAAGAAGCGCGGTTGTCCGTCCTTCATGGGGTTGCCTCCTCGATGACTGAGAGTGCGCTGTCCGGCGCAGGATCGCCCGACTCGGGGTAAGCCTGCGGCGGCGCTAAGGTGAGATCGGTGGTCGTGCCTTGATCGCTGAGGGTAAGATTGACCGAGCGGATGCGGTACTCGCCCGCAACCCCCAACAGATCATCCTCCACCCACACCGTCAGCCCCTTCCACCACAGGCCACCGCCGGGGTGCCGCCAGCCCGCCAGCGAATAGCTGAGGGAATTGGCGGCCCCTTTGCGGGCGCGCACATCTTGTTCGGCTTGGCGGCGTAATTCCTCTACCGTCACCCGCCCGCGCGCCGAGAGGATTTTAACGCGGTTTCCCCTTACCTCGGGGTCCGTTGCGAGGCCCTCGCCCAAAGCGACTGCCGGGCCATCGCGGAGGCCGGCCCCGCCGAGGGGCTGCTGTCCGCGAACGATCGTTGTGCCGAAGCGGTCGCCCCCGTCCCATTGGGCAGAGCCGCTGAGGATGGGACTGCGCCCGAGCCGTAGCGCTGTGCGACCGCCGCCCGCGCCAGACCGGGTAAGGATGAGACCTCCCCCCGGCCCATCGCTGACCAAAAGCGCGCGCAAGGCGCACAACCGTTCGAGTTCGCCATGAACTGATTCTCCTATTTTTGCGTGAAATTCTTCGAGCGGCGGCCCGGTATCGCCCTCGACCGCCACCTCTATTCCGTGCGGTGCGCAGAGTTGGCGAGCGATGTCCTCCAGTTTTTTGCCACGAATCTGCTGATCGTGCGGCACGGCGCTATCGATCAAATCAGCGGTTTTTGAGCGCCCGGAAACCGAGACCTGATGGGCCTGCGCGCTGTAGGATTTCTCCACCCGGTCCACATAACCGGTGCAGACCAAGGTGCCGCCGATGGCGATTTCGCAGGCGTCACCGATGCTAATCCCCCGGCTGATGATCGACAGCCCCCCGGTTTCCGCCGCGCGCGGATCGGGCCAGCGTTCCGACAGGCCAAGGGAAAAGGAGGTGGCGACGCGGTCGATATCGCAGTTAACCCGCACCGAGGTCCAGCCGCCATACTCCACCCCATTCACGCGGAGGGTGAGTTTTTCCGGTTCCATCCGCTTACCCCCCCACCAGATCGAGCGGCACCCCGGCGGGGATCATGCCGGGATGGCCGGAGCGCAGCACGTCGCGGTTACGGCGGGCGAGGCTTTCCCCCCGGCGCGCGTCGCCATAGTCGCGGTAGGCGAGGGCGAGCGACGGCATCGGCGTTGTCAATTGCACCTGCCGTACCGGCGCGAGCGTTCCCATCCCCGCCGTCAGATGATCGACGAAAGCGGTGCGAAGCTGCGTGAGGGCGTTGAAGCCCTTATCGGACCGGCTGCGCGAGGCGGCTTCCATCTCCACATCGCACCAATCGCAGACGCGCGAGCGCCAGCGCACCGCGTCGGGATAGGTTTCCGGCGTCGCCGCGCCCGCCAGCCCCACCGCCGACCCGAGTGCGAGCCAGCGCGTCGCGTCGGTCAGAGCATCGCGGTTCTGTTTCTGCCGAAGCCGGTTGGAGGTGGTGAGCGGGATCGACGGCAGCCCGAGGCCGAAGCCCTGGAACGCCTGCTCGAACGCCCCATAGGCCCGCCCCGGATCGGGCGCGGCGCGGCCAAGAGTGCGCAGGGCGGTATCGAGCGTGCTGACGATCTCCCCCGCCCCGCCCTTCAGCGCCCCCCGCGCCAGATCGGCCACGGCATCGATACTGCGCATCACCGGATAGCCGAGCCCGGCTTGCCCCGGCAGGGCAAGGCGCACTTGCTCCAGCGCCACCGCCGCGTCGAACAGCGTCGCCCCGGCGTCCCCTTTCACGAAGCCCGGCACAGCGTTGAGCGAAAGCCGCTCCCCCAGTACCGCCCCCGTCGCCGCCATCAGCCCATCGAGCGCCGCGCGAATGCCCGACGCGCCGTCGCGCACCGCCTGCGGGAACTGCGACAGCCCCGCTTCGACGAAGGACAGCGACACTTCCACCATTCGCCGCGCTGCGCGGCTTTCGCGGAAGGAGGAAGATTTGACCACCACCATCAGCCGCCCGAGCCACGGATGGAACAATTCCCCCGGCCCCGGCGCTTCAATGGCGGCGAGCAGCCGGTCGCGCTGATCGGCGGCGTCATCGCCGTTCAGATAGGCGGTGAGCGACACCTCCCGGTCCTGCCGCCCCATATCCTCGTGATAGCCCAGGTCGCGCTGGGGAAAGACGTGATCGGCAATGCGCCGCCCGGCTTTCAGATCATGCGCGGTGCAAACGAACGACACGCCGCGAAAGCTGGCCCGCGCCAGCTTCGGTTGAGTTTGTTGGGCCATACCCCCTCCGATTGCGCAAAAAAAACAGCGCCGAAGCGCTGACCGATGATGGTGTTTAGGATCGGCGGCTCGGGCCAGGAGACCGCCGAAATCCCGTTGCTGCAGGTCGTTGGACTTATGGAGTTTGACCCTGCAGAGCGCCGCCTCCTCAGAACTCGGTCATGATATTTTCCTTCTGATGCTCGGGTGACTTACGAAGAAGCGGGGTGCCAGCGGGTGAGAAAATCCGCCGCAACCCCGTGCCAGAACTGGAGACTGTCGAGGCTGAGATTCTCCAGTTCCGACGGCGGCCAGTGGAAGACACCGGCCAAATCGGCGATTAATTCGCGCCAGTTCCCAGGATAGTTTTCAAGAAAGGGCGGATCATCTCCTGCGCCTTAAAGAAATCATGGGCCGACAGCGCGTCGATCAACTCCACCGGCTCGCCGGACAGAAGGCTGAGCAGGGTCGCCCCCGCGCCAACGCTGCCCTGCTGCCCTTCCAGGCGGCGCAGGTCGCGCACGCTCATGTCGGTCTTGAAGCTCAACTCCTCCACCAGGCGGCTCGGGGTGAATTGAACCGGCGTGTCGAGGGTGTAGATGATTTTGTCCACAGGAAGTCTCCATAAAAAAGGCCGGGAACGCGCCCCGGCTCGGTGAACCGCCCGCCCCAGGAGGGGGCAGCGGAAGACGGAACGCCCCGCTTGACCCCGCCCCCTCGGGCTGGCAGCGTGGCGCGTGTTTGCTGGCTTCAGGATCAACGCCCGATGGTAAAACCCTGGCGGATCACCGCCCTGCTTCTCGCCCTCCTCCCGGCCCTGGCGCAGCCTGCGGCCGCCGGGGAGTTTTCCGCTGAGGAGCAAAAGCTCGTCGCTGACATCCGCCAGAAAATGGATCAAACCACCCAACTCCTCATCTATGCCTATGAGAATGATGAGAAAATGGATCTTGCGGAAATGAAGCGGTTGGAGGTTCGCTTCAACGAACTTTCGCGCTTTTTCAAGAATATCCCCGATCGAAAATATGAACGGCGGACGGGAAGTTTTTGCGTTGGGGTTCTGAGTTTTGCTTGGAGTTACTGGCATTACACTGTTTTGTATAAAGAATATAAGGGCACTAACCTTGAAACCGCTCTTAGTGTCCCTAAAGATCGAGAAGCTCTCAAAGAGAGACAGAAAGGTCATCTCGAAGGTCATTTTTTTGATTTTCAACAATGCTATATCCATCTGGATCAGGTTCCAACTAGGCTTGAGGATAAAGAAAGTGCCCCCAAAATTAGTATTACCGCCATCCCTTCTATTCGTACAAATTCCTTAAAATTAGTACGAAATATACAATATAAATTAAATTCTCATGATCCTGGTGATTTCGCGCTCTTAACTAAAAAAGCCGATGCTCTTTACAAAAATTATTACTCAATCTCTAACCTTAAGATTGGGGGAGGGCTTCTGTGTGAAAATTTTGTTGATTTTCCGAAACATTTTATCGAAAATTATATTTTGAGGCATGGAAAGATTTCAAAAAATCAAAAACTCCCCGACTCTTTATTTAAAATAGGATATGATGGGCTTCTTCATAACTACTATCGCGACGTAAAATTATGCGATGATTTTGTCAAGGAATACAAAAAGAAGAGCCCCTGATGGAGTCAGGGGCGCAATTGTACTGGTGATGATCCCCGCCAATAGCTCAAAATCGCCCGCGAAGACTGCGCGGCACCGGCGGCAGGGCACTTTGACTGCGGCAATTGTAGCCCATGCTCGTCTGGATGTTAAACCACTCCGTCTCGCTCATCACCTGGGCCTGCACCCCCGAGGGTAAGCCCGTGAAGTGAATCGTGAGTTCGGCCTTGGCGGGTAGAGCGGCGAAGCGCTTGACCCCGCCGCCTCGGGCTGGCAGCGTGGCGCGTGTTTGTTGGCTTCAGGATCAACGCCCGATGGTAAAGCCCTGGCGGATCACCGCCCTGCTTCTCGCCCTCCTCCCGGCCCTGGCACAGCCTGCGGCCGCCGGAGAGTTTTCCGTTGAGGAGCAAAAACTCGTCGCTGACATCCGCCAAAAAATGGATCAAACCACCCAACTCCTCATCTATGCCTATGAGAATGAGGAGAAAATGGACCTTGCGGAAATGCAGCGGGTTTTGGCGGGGTTTGGAGAACTCTCACGCTTTTTCAGCAATATTCCCGACCAGCGATTTGAGCGGCGGACGGGTAGTTTTTGCGTTGGCGCAGGAGCTTCTGTGTGGATTTATTGGAGTGATACGGTGAGTTACTATAGGTTTAGGGGAGATGACTATGCAAAATATACAGGCGCAGCCCTCACATTAGAGAGCTTGAGAGAAAGGCAAAAAAGAAATTTAGAAGGGCATTTTTGGAGTTTTTTAAAATGCCGGATTCATTTAGACCAAATACCAACCCAACCAGAAGATGAAACTCGAGCCAAAAAAATTAAAATCTCAGCCATTATTCCAATTCGTGAAGAATCTTTAAAGTTAATGAAATTAATAGAAAAAAACAAAGAAAATAAGAACAAAGCTATAGATGAAGCAATAGCACTAAAATCCAAACAATTGTTTCAAAATTATTACTCAATCTATAATATGAGAATCAGTGACGGTTCGCTGTTTTGTGAGGCGTTAGTCGATATGCCTCTGTTTGTTTGGAAAGACTATGTTAAGCGATATGGTCCCAGTTCAAAAACAGAACAACTTCGGGATGATTTATATCATATCGGCTTCGATTTTATGATTAAGCAATATTATAAAAGCGTTACTCTGTGCGACAATTATGTAACAAAATATAAAGAGAAACGCCCCTGATGGACTCAGGGGCGCAATTTTTCTGTCGATGATCTCTACAAAAACCTCAAAATCGCCCGCGCAAACTGCGCGGCACTGGCGGCAGGCCACCTCGGCTATGGCAATTATAGCCCATGCTCGTCTGGATGTTAAACCACTCCGTCTCGCTCATCACCTGGGCCTGTACTCCCGATGGTAGGCCCGTGAAGTGGATGGTGAGTTCAGCCTTAGCGGGCAGAGTCGAAGGGGCAACAGCCTGAAGCATATGGGGCGATGGGCTGTAATTGGCCTGCTGGAGGCTGGGAAGATTGGGTCCGCTTGCCCGCAGGATGGACGGGGGTGTATCGCCTGACGGCTCGGATATGTTTCCGAGGCGTAATCCAAAGGGATTGAGATAAGGCAGGATGCTGCGGAGGTACTCCCCGCCGCGCTCAATCGCGTCGGTTAAGTCCTTCAGATATTTCTGAACAGAGGTCTCAATCCCCGCGCCGCTAAGGTTGCCGAGTTTGCTTAAATCGCCTTTGAGGGCACCGATCTCTTGCATCGGCACGGCCCCCTGACCTGCCTTGGGCAATTTCCTCCAATTTGAAGTAGAGTCTGATCCCTTGAGAGGACAGGCTTATGAAGCGCAGCAGGTTCAGCGAAGAGCAAATCATCGGCATTCTGAAGGAACAGGAGGCCG
>NZ_JBILQX010000192.1:0-6279 GCF_044372965.1 Elstera sp.
GTATTTTTGGGTGGGATTCTCGCTTTCACGGGGCTGTATCCATCGCTCCAGGGGCGCCTGATGGTTTTTCAGCTCATGACCGTGGGGATATGTTTCTATCTTCTTCATGTCATTCGGCATTTATCGGCCGAAGATCATGCGTTGGGCCGAAGCTTCCTGCGGGTTTTTGCAAGCGTGCCGCTCTTGGCATTTGTCGCCCAATCGTTTTTAGCTGTGGTCGGGGAGAGTGCGGCCTCTCCGGCCGAAAGCGTCACCCTGGTTCTGCTCGCTGCGACTGCTGTCGGCATCCTCGCGGCGATTGGGTGCATCATTCTGGTGGCGGAGCGGTTCGCCGCCCATGTCGGCCATCAAGCCGGGATCGATTTGCTCACGGGCCTGCCGACGCGCCGCAATTTCAGCCAAAAGGTTGACCACGCCCTTCGCCAGTTTAATGCCGGCGGGCCAGAGGTTTCGGTTATTCTTTTCGATATCGATCATTTTAAAGCGATCAATGACACCCATGGGCACGATATGGGGGACCGGGCCTTACAGGCGGTCGCGGAGTGTGCGAGCCGCCACGCGCGCGCGACCGACTTTATCGCCCGTCTCGGCGGCGACGAGTTCGCCATTCTACTGCCCGATACGCGGTTAGACGAGGCCACCCATATCGCCCGCCGCGTGCTGGAAGCGTTACGCTCGCTCCGCCTGGAGCACGAAGGCGCGCTTGTTCGTGTCTCCGGCAGTTTCGGGGTTGCCCACTTAGAGCGGGACGATGAAACGGTCCATAGTGTGATGAAACGCGCCGATGTCGCCCTTTATGCCGTGAAACGCCGGGGCCGGAATGATGTTGAACCCCAGGCCTTTTCGTCCGTTTCGGCCTGAGGTCGGGGGCTAAAGCCGGGCCTTTGTACTGCGCGGCGTCGCTAGCAATAAGCTGGTTTCGCTGCCGGTAATGCCAGGGATCAGACGAATGCGGCGCAAGACGTTATCGAAATCGGTCAAGGTCGCCGCCCCCAGTTCTACCACCAGATCCCAGCGACCGTTCGTCGTGTGAATCTCCGAGACTTCGGCAAAACCGCCCAAGGCGCGGATCACCCGGTCGCCCATCTGGCCTTCGATTTCAACCATCATGATGCCGCGTACCGGCAGTTCCACCGCGTCGGCGCGCAGAATGACCGTATACCCCAGCACCGCGCCGCTTTGCTCCAACCGCTCCATCCGGGCGCGAACCGTGGCGCGGGAGGCCCCGAGTTCCAACGCCAAATCTGACACGCTGCGCCGCCCGTTATGGCGCAGCAGGGTAATGAGCCGTTCGTCGAGGTGATCCATAGCTTTCCATTTCGGCAGTTTAATTTACCAATTTGGCTAATCCTATCATAATTTTTGCCAATCTCCTGTGTTCACTATGCCAGTTGGGGATGCTCCAATAGGGGGGTTCAGCAGCAAGGCAGCCCTTCCATGACCGATACTCCTCTCCATTGCAAAATTCTCGCGGTTCCCGTTCAAGAAGGCGCTGGGCGCTTGGGCTGCGAGATGGGACCTGCCGCCTTTCGCGCGGCGGGATTGGCGGGGGCGATCACCGAACTCGGCCATAGCGTGCAGGATTTGGGGACGGTGATGCCCGCTCAGCCGCGCGACCTGCATCACCCGAACCCGGCGCTGAAGGCCCTACCCGAAGTGGTGGCCTGGATCGAAGCGCTCACCGACGCCGCCTATGAGGCCAGCGCCGAAGGCTTCCCCATTTTCGTCGGCGGCGATCACTCGCTTGCCGCAGGCACGATCCCCGGCCTTGCCCGGCGCGCCGAGGAGCAGGGCCGCCCGTTCTTCGTGCTGTGGCTCGACGCCCACCCGGATTTCCATACGCTAGAATCGACCACCAGCGGCCATTTGCACGGAACGCCCGTAGCCTATTTCACGGGAATCAAGAGTTTTGAGGGCGTGTTCACACCGCTGCAAACATTGGTCGATCCCAAAAATGTGTGCATGATGGGTATTCGTTCCGTCGATGCCGCCGAACGGGCTGCTCTACGCGATACCGACATTACGA
This sequence comes from Elstera sp., assembly GCF_044372965.1. Classification (NCBI taxonomy): domain Bacteria; kingdom Pseudomonadati; phylum Pseudomonadota; class Alphaproteobacteria; order Rhodospirillales; family Rhodospirillaceae; genus Elstera; species Elstera sp. The sequence continues at coordinate 2,027 of NZ_JBILQX010000192.1, forward strand.
TCCACGATATGCGCGCGATTGACGACTACGGCATCGCCCCGCTGCTCAATGCCTTCTTAAAGCGCGTTCAGGATGCCAACGGCCTGCTGCACGTTAGCTTCGATGTGGATTTTCTCGACCCCTCCATCGCCCCCGGCGTTGGCACCCCCGTTCAAGGCGGCCCGACCATGCGTGAAGCCCATCTGCTGATGGAAATGCTGCACGAATGCGGGCGCGTGACCAGTCTCGACCTTGTGGAACTCAACCCCTTCCTCGACGAGCGCGGCCGCACGGCGACGCTGATGGTCGATCTCGTCGGCAGCCTCATGGGCCGCTCTATTCTCGACCGCTCGAAAGGCCCCTACCAATGACCCGCGCCCCTGATCTCAACCTCGTCCCTTTCGTGTCGGTCGATCATATGATGAAGCTGGTGCTGACGATTGGCACCGAGCGCTTCCTGACCGAGCTTGCGGGCTATATCGAAGACGATTTTAAGCGCTGGGAGAGTTTCGACAAAACCGCCCGCGTCGCCTCCCACTCGCTCGACGGCGTGATCGAGTTGATGCCGACCAGCGACGGCGCGTTGTATGGCTTCAAATACGTCAACGGCCACCCGAAGAACATTAAGGATGGCCGCCAGACCGTCACCGCCTTCGGCGTGCTGGCCGATGTTGGCACCGGCTATCCGGTTCTGATGACGGAAATGACCATTCTCACCGCGCTGCGCACCGCTGCCATGTCTGCCGTTGCCGCCAAATATCTCGCGCCCAAAGGGTCGGATACGATGGCGATTATCGGCAATGGTGCGCAGTCGGAGTTCCAGGCGATGGCCTTCAAGGCCATTCTGGGCATCAAAAAGCTGCGCCTTTACGATATTGATCCTGTCGCGACCGACAAGTGCGCCCGTAATCTCGCGGGGGCCGGGTTCGAGATTACTAAGTGCAAGACCTCGCAAGACGCCGTCGAAGGCGCGCAGATCATCACCACTGTGACCGCCGACAAGCAATATGCCACCATTCTGACCGATAATATGGTCGGCACCGGCGTGCATATTAACGCCGTGGGCGGCGACTGCCCCGGCAAGACGGAACTCCATAAGGATATTCTCACCCGCTCGGATATTTTCGTCGAATACCCGCCGCAAACCCGTATCGAAGGTGAAATCCAGCAGCTTCCCGCCGACTACCCGGTGATTGAACTGTGGGAAGTGATGGTCGGCAAAACCCAAGGGCGGCGCGAGCCAAGCCAAATCACCCTGTTCGATTCGGTCGGCTTTGCCATCGAAGATTTCTCGGCCCTGCGCTACGTGCGCGACAAGCTGAAGGCCACCGGCCTCTACGTGGACCTCGACCTGCTGGCCGATCCTGACGAGCCGCGCGACCTGTTCGGCATGCTGCTGCGGCATCAAGCGGTTATGGCCTAACTAGGCTAACAGGCTATGGGCGGAGGGATTGAGCATCATTTCGAGTCCTCCGTCAGCTTGGCGTAAGTTTCAGCGTCCATCTTGGCTTCATGTCATGATGGGAGAGCAGGATGAGCCACGCAAAAAATAACCGTCACTGGGAAAACGACGACGATTTCCATGACGTGAGAACCAGCGATAACGATGGATCGGATCGCGACCCCGATAGTCACGATGACTCAGATGATTGGAACAATGACGATCACGACGACAATAATTGGAATAGCAATAATTGGTACGGTGAAAGCCAGAGTGATGACCGCTTGTGTCCCAGTACGCCACCAACCGAAACAGCGCTGATTCTATCCTCTCGGGCTCTAGTCACCTATACAGGAACAGACGGAAATAACGGGCTAACCGGCAGCAATCGTGCCGATCTTCTATTAGGTTATGGGGGCGAGGATAGCCTAAACGGCGGCAGAGGCGAGGATACGCTCCTCGGGGGCGACGGCTCCGACACGCTCGTCGGCGGTACGGGTGAAGATTGGCTACACGGTGGCTCGGGAGCCGACCGCCTGAATGGCGGCAGTGATGAAGACAGGTTAATCGGCGGCGCGGGCGCTGATAGATTTATACTGTCGTTGGGAAGTTCAGACGATTACGTCTTGGACTTTAACGCCGCCGAGGGAGATCGGATCGAAGTTCAAAAGGGTCTTTCGGTCCGATTTTTTGAAGCGGATTCGGGTGATGCGGTGCTTGTCTTGAACGATGGCAGTTCAATCACTTTGGTAGGCGTCGCCGTAATTACCGTTACACAGGACTGGATTGTGGCGGGATAACTTTTAGCAACAAGGATCTAACGGGAGCCCGGCGAAACCGCTGGGCTTTCGCGTTTTGTATGCAATTTTCTCGATAAGAACAAATTTTAGACATATTGACTTTTTTTGCATGCAATTTGACAGTACGAAGCAATTCACCAAATCTTATCCCTCTGATAAATAACAATAATTATATTTGGCATACAAGTTGCTGATAGGAATGCGGAAGATCGGCAGGCCGGGGCCGCCGACGCAGATTTCAGCAGAAAAGGGCCGAAGAGATGGATATGAAGCAGATCAGCCGCCGGTCGATCCTGAAAAGCACCGCCCTTGGGGCCTTGGGCGTGGCGGCGGGCGGGCTGCCGTTCCGCAGTGCGCAGGCGGCAGGGCTTACCATTGGGATCATCTACGTCGGCCCGCGCGACGATTTCGGCTGGAACCAGGCCCATGCCGTCGGCGCGCAGGCGCTCAAAGCCGTGCCGGGCGTGACCGTGATCGAAGAAGAAAATGTGCCCGAAACCGTCGCCGTGCAAAAGACGATGGAATCGATGATTAACCTTGATGGCGCAAAGCTGATTTTCGCCACCTCCTTCGGCTATTTCGACCCGCATATGATCGAGATGGCCAAGAAATATCCCGCCGTCGAGTTTCGCCACGCGGTCGGCCTGTGGCAGGCCGATAAGCACCCGAAGAACGCGGGCAGCTATTTTGGCTATATCGATCAAGCCCATTACGTTGATGGCGTCGCGGCGGGACTTTCGACCAAGAGCAATAAGCTCGGCTTCATCGCCGCCAAACCCATCGGCACCGTGATCCGCAATATCAACTCCTTCCTGCTCGGCGCGCGCAAAACCAACCCGAACGCCACCGTTCAAGTGATTTTCACTGGCGACTGGTCCCTGCCCGTGCGCGAAGCCGAAACCACCAATGCCCTGGTGGATGCCGGGTGCGATGTGATCACCTGCCACGTCGATAGCCCGAAAGTCGTCATCCAGACCGCCGAAAAGCGCGGCGTGAAAACCTGTGGCCATAACGCTAATCAAGGCCCGCTCGCCCCGAAGGGCTTCATCACTGGCGCGGAATATAAGTGGGAAACCATCTATAAGCAGTTCGCCGCATCCCTCGCCAAAGGCGAAAAACTGCCGAACTTCGTGCGCGGCGGCTTCGATCTCGATTACGTCCAAAACACCGCCTTCGGCGCAGGGGCCTCCCCGGAAGCGATCAAAGCCGCAACCGAAGCCAAAGCCGCGTTAGTCGCCAAAACCCCCATCTACGTCGGCCCGCTCAAAGACAATAAGGGCAAGGAAATCGTCGGCGCAGGCAAAAGCCTCGACAACTACGACGCCGGGCTGGAGAACAGCAATTACCTTCTGGATGGTGTGATCGGCTCGCTCACTTAGGACGTGTTTGCAGAGGCGCTGCCTCTGCACTCCGCTTAAGGGCCAGTCGGCCCTTAAGAATCCCTTTCTTCTGGTCCCGGAATTGCTTTGGAATCAGGAATAAGAAAATGGGATTGCTAAGGGGCGACTGCCCCTTAGCTGGGGTCATTAGGGGCAAAGCCCCTAATCCTGCCACGCTCGAACAGGAGACGCCGATGGCCGTGCGGCTGGATCACTGGAGAACCCGCAGCGAGTATGTCGTGATGCCCTTGGGCGCGCTACTGGTCTCGGCGTTGTTGTTTTCGCTGTTTTTATGGGCATTAGGGAAATCGCCAGCGGATTTTTTCGCTTTAATCTGGCGCGGCGGGTTCGGGACGTGGTTTTCGATCCAGAATGCTTTGCTGCGCGCGGCCCCGCTGATTCTGACCGCGCTGTGTGTGGCTTTGCCCGCGCGGCTGGGGCTGGTGATTATCGGCGGCGAAGGGGCGCTCGTAATCGGTGGGCTCGCCTGCGCGATTGTGGCGCTGCCGGTTGCGGGCGTCTGGCCGGGCTGGGCGGTGATGGTTCTGATGGCGCTGGTGGCCGCGCTGGCAGGCGGCGTGTGGATCGGGATTATCGGTGCGCTGCGGGCGTTTCGCGGCGTGAACGAAACAATCGCCGGGCTGCTCATGGCCT
>NZ_JBILQX010000193.1:0-6187 GCF_044372965.1 Elstera sp.
GGTGGCTTTGGGAGAAAATTTCATTCACCCGCCGCATCACGCCCGGCACATTGGCGTGAATATGCAAAAAGCGCCGATTGCCACCCGCTTTCACTGGCAGCGACACCTCGACGAAATTAACCGCGCCGACGGTTGAGCCATTGTCGGAATATTTAATCAGCTTCTCGGCGACTTCGAGCCCGATATTGGCCTGGGCTTCCATGGTGGAGCCGCCGATATGCGGGGTGAGAATAACATTATCGAGACCGCGTAAGGGGCTGACGAATTCCTCGTCATTCGTCGCGGGTTCCTTGGGGAACACGTCGATGGCTGCGCCCAGCACATGCCCGCTCTTCAGCCCTTCGGCCAAGGCGTCGAGATCGACGACGCTACCGCGCGAGGCGTTGATAAGGTAGGAGCCCGGCTTCATCGCCTGCACTTGCGCGGCTCCGAACATATTCCGGGTTTGCGGGGTGGAGGGGACGTGCAGGCTCACCACATCGGCCACGCCCAGCAGTTCTTCCAGCGAAGTGCACGGGCGGGCGTTGCCCAGCGCCAGCTTCTTTTCGACATCGAAAAAGCGCACCTGCATGCCCATCGCTTCCGCCAGAACCGAAAGCTGGGAGCCGATATGCCCGTAGCCCACGAGCCCGAGGATTTTTCCGCGCAACTCGAAGGAGTTTTTTGCCGATTTATCCCAAAGCCCATCGTGGCAAGCGCGCGATTTTTCCGGAATACGGCGCAGCAGCATAATGATTTCGCCAATCACCAGTTCGGCGACTGAGCGCGTGTTGGAATAGGGGGCATTGAACACCGGAATCCCGGCGGTGCGCGCCGCATTCAAAGCCACCTGATTGGTGCCAATGCAGAAGCAGCCTATGCCCATCAGCCGGTTCGCCGCCGCCAGCACTTTTTCCGTAATCCGCGTGCGCGACCGAATGCCGAGCAGATGGACGCCTTGGATGCGCTCGATCAGTTCGGCTTCGTCGAGGGCGACTTTAAGCTGTTCGATCTGCGTGTAGCCGCTGCGTTGAAAATCCTGAACGGCATTCTCATGAACGCCTTCCAGCAGCAGAACGCGGATTTTATCTTTGGCAAGGGAATGCCGGGTCATTCTAAAAACCTTCCATCGAAGATCGGCCAGAGGCGGCGTGTGCAGGCCTGTCCTAATCGAAGCGCGCTTAGCCTTCGAGAATTTCTTCCGCCGAATAGCCCTGCAAGAACAGCAACCCGGTAAGATCGGAATGGTTGAGCGCCAGATGCGCGGCTTCCGCCACAATCGGTTTCGCCCGGAACGCCACACCAAAACCCGCGACCGAGAGCATATCGAGATCATTCGCCCCGTCGCCGACCGCAATCGTCGCCGACAAAGGAAGCCCCCGCTGAAGCGCCACCGATTCCAGCGTGCGGCGCTTGGCGGCGCGGTCGAAGATCGGTTCGATCAGGCGGCCCGTCAGGCGGCGCTCGCCGCTGCCGGTGAGTTCCAGATGGTTGCAGTGAACGGCATGGCAGCCCAAGGTTTTGGCGACCGGATCGGCGAAATAGCCAAAGCCGCCGGTGGCGATGACGCAATGGGCGCCATGGTGGGCCATCGTCGCAATCAGGCTTTTCGCGCCGGGCATCAGGCGAATACGCGCGGCGCACGTATCCATGATCGTCACGGGCAGATCGGCCAAAAGCGCTACGCGCTCGCGCACGCTGGTGGCGAAATCCACTTCGCCGCGCATCGATTTTTCCGTAATCGCGGCGATCTGCGGGCCGATGCCGATATCGGCGGCGAGATCGTCCAGCATTTCATTTTCGATCAGGGTCGATTCCATATCGGCGACGAGCAAATGCTTCCGTCGGCCCTCGGTTTCGACCAGATTGGCATCGACGGGCGTATCGGCCAACGCCGCGCGCAGCCGGGCGAGATCGATCGGCTGCGAGGTGACGATATCGACGGCAACGCCCGGCACCAGCCAGTGCACCGCCGAGCCGTGCAGATTGGCGACGGATATCGCCTCAGCCACCAGCGCGTCGGTGACGGCGGGGGTCGTAGGCGCGGAACTGAGGACCAGGGTAAAGGGCATGGACGACTCGTTATGAACAAGAGCACACGACAACGGCTGATCCTGGCGGGACCGACCGCGAGCGGCAAGTCTGCCCTGGCCTTGGCGGTGGCTGAACAGACGGGTGCTGTTATCATCAATGCGGATTCAATGCAGCTATATCGTGAGCTGCGCCTGATTACCGCCCGTCCCAGCCGGGAGGAGGAGCGGCGCGCCCCCCACGCGCTGTACGGCACTCTCTCGACCGCCGAGGCGGCGACGGCGGAAAGCTGGCGCCAGGATGTCGTGACCTTGCTGGATGGGTTGGGCGATACGCCCGCGCTGCTCGTCGGCGGCACGGGCCTTTATATAAAAGCGCTGATGGAAGGTTTCGCCGACCTGCCGCAGGTGCCCCAGGAGGTGCGCGACGCGGTGGGGGAATTGCATGCCGCCGAGGGCGCTTTGCCCTTCCACGCCCGCCTCGCCGCCGTCGATCCTGCCAGCGCCGAGCGCCTGCGCCCGTCCGACAGCCAGCGGGTGAAGCGGGCCTATGAGGTCTGGGCCGCGACCGGAAAACCCTTCAGCAGCTTCCTCAACGCCCCGCGCTCCGGCCCGCCGGAGGGTTATTCCTTTATCCCCATCGTGCTCGCGCCGGATCGGGCGTGGCTCTACGACCGGATCAATCAGCGTTTTTCCCAGATGGTCGAGACCGGCGCGCTGGAGGAAATCACCGCCTTTGCCGACCTTCTTCCGCAACTTCCGAAGGATGCCCCCTTACGCAAAGCCGTGGGTGTGCCAGAATTGCTGTCCTATCATCAGGGTGAAATCGGGTTGCGCGAAGCAATAACCCTAGCGCAAGCCGCCAGCCGCCAGTATGCGAAGCGGCAAACCACCTGGTTTAAACATCAGCTTTCCCAAGCACTTACCGTCAATCCGCAAGAATATGACCAAGCTATGCAGGAAATCTTGTCGATCATGACGCAAACCAACTTGACCCGCTGACCCGCCCCCGCATAGCGTCTCTTTCCCTGAGATTTCAGGCCCCGCCCGTCGGCGGGGGTTGGGCTAACGAAGTGAGGAGTGTCATGAGCGACACGCGGGAGATGCTGACCGGAGCGGAAATCGTTTTGAAGGCGTTGAAGGACCAGGGTGTAGAAGTTATCTTCGGCTACCCCGGCGGCGCGGTCCTTCCGATTTACGATGCTCTTTTCCAGCAGAACGCGATTCGCCACATCCTCGTTCGGCACGAACAAGCGGCGGTTCACGCAGCCGAAGGCTATGCACGTTCGACCGGCAAGGTCGGCTGCGTGCTCGTCACCTCCGGCCCCGGCGCGACCAATGCCGTGACTGGCCTCACCGATGCGCTGATGGATTCGATTCCGCTGGTCTGCCTGACGGGCCAAGTGCCGACGCATCTGATCGGCAATGACGCCTTCCAAGAATGCGATACCACGGGCATCACGCGCCCCTGTACCAAGCATAATTACTTGGTGAAGGACGTTAACAATCTCGCCCGCACGGTGCATGAAGCCTTCTATGTGGCGCGCACGGGCCGCCCCGGCCCCGTGGTCATCGATCTGCCCAAAGACGTGCAGTTCGCGACCGGCCCCTATATTCCGCCCGCAACCGTCGCCCATAAAACCTATCGCCCGCGCAGCGACGCCGACATGAGCGTGATCGACCGCGCGATTGATATGCTGATTGAAGCCGAACGCCCGGTGATTTACGGCGGGGGCGGCATCATCAATTCCGGCGACGAAGCCTCGGCGCTGCTGACCGAATTTGCGCACCTCACGAATATTCCCGTCACGCTGACGCTGATGGCGTTGGGCGCTTTCCCGGCCTCGGACCGTCAGTTCCTCGGCATGCTCGGCATGCACGGTACCTACGAGGCCAACCTCGTGATGCATGGCTGCGACGTGATGTTCAACATCGGCGCGCGCTTTGACGACCGGGTGACGGGCCGCCTGAACGCCTTCTCGCCGAACTCCAAGAAAATCCATTTGGATATCGATCCGAGTTCGATCAACAAAACCGTAATGGTCGATCTGCCGATCATCGGCGATGTTAAAACGGTGCTGAAAGCCCTCATCGCCCGCTGGAAAGAGCGCGGCGTGCAGCCCAAAACTGAGGCGATCAAAAGCTGGTGGGGCCAGATCGAAGAGTGGCGCAAGCGCGACTCGCTCCGTTACGGCAGCAACGGCAAGATCATTAAGCCGCAGCACGCGGTGCGCCGCCTGTGGGAACTTTCCAAAGGCCGCGATACTTTCATCACCACCGAAGTTGGCCAGCATCAAATGTGGGCGGCGCAGCATTTCGGCTTCGAAAAGCCCCGCCATTGGATGACCTCCGGCGGTTTGGGCACGATGGGCTACGGTCTGCCGTCGGCAATGGGCGTGCAAATCGCCCACCCGGATGCGTTGGTGGTCGATATCTCCGGCGAAGCCTCCGCCATGATGAATATTCAGGAAATGAGCACGCTGGTGCAGTATCGCCTGCCCGTGAAAGTGTTCATTCTGAATAATCAATACATGGGCATGGTGCGCCAGTGGCAGGAACTGCTGCACGGTGGCCGCTATTCAGAAAGCTATTCCGAATCGCTGCCCGATTTCGTGAAGCTGGCCGAAGCTTTCGGTGCGCGCGGCTTCCGGGCGCTGGATATGACCGAGTTGGACGATGTGATTAAGGCCACCCTGGACCATCCCGGCCCGGTGATTGCCGATATTTGCGTCGATCAAAAGGAAAACTGCTTCCCCATGATCCCCTCGGGCGCGGCGCATAATGAAATGCTGCTTGGCCCGGACGATAAGGCCGATCCGGTCTCGACGGAAGAAGGGATGGTCCTCGTTTAACGACCCATCTCAGGCTTCTTAAACCGTCGTTTTCCGCTTAGACCGTAGGGTATCATGAAACAACCGCAGCCGATTAATCGTCACACCATCGCCGTGCTGGTGGATAATGAGCCGGGGATTCTGGCGCGCGTCGTCGGGCTTTTTTCGGGCCGGGGCTATAATATCGAAAGCCTCACTGTGGCCGAAGTGGAGCAGGCGGAGCAACTGTCGCGCATCACTGTCGTAACCTCGGGCACCGAACAGGTGATTGAGCAGATCAAAGCCCAGTTGGGCCGCCTCGTGCCGGTCCATAAGGTCCATGATCTTACCTCCGAAGGGCCGCATGTGGAGCGCGAGCTTGCGCTGGTGAAAGTGGCGGGGACGGGCGACAAGCGCGTGGAATCCTTGCGCATCGCCGATATTTTCCGCGCCCGCGCCATCGATTCGACCACCGAAAGCTTCGTGTTCGAAATCACCGGCAGCCAGGAGAAGGTGAATGCCTTCGTGGCGCTGATGATTCCGCTGGGGCTGGTCGAAGTCAGCCGCACCGGTATTGTTGCAATTTCTCGGGGTGCGTCGGGCTTCTAAGCCTGCCGCCGCCCTTCTTTCTTACCGCCTCTCACGCAAGGAAATGTCCCAGATGCGCGTTTACTATGACCGCGACGCCGATGTGAATCTCATCAAATCGAAAAAAGTCGCCATCGTCGGCTACGGCAGCCAAGGCCATGCACACGCGCTGAACCTGAAGGACAGCGGCGTTAAGGAAGTCATCATTGCGCTGCGTCCGGGCTCGGCCACGGCCGCCAAGGCCGAAGCCGCCGGTTTCCGCGTTCTGCCGCCCGATGAAGCCGCCCGCGAAGCCGATGTGGTCATGGTTCTGGCCCCGGACGAACATCATGGCGCGCTCTACACCGCCTTCCTGCGCGATAACATGAAGCAGGGCGCCGCCCTTGCCGTCGCGCACGGTTTCTCGGTGCATTTCGGCCTGATCGAGCCGCGCCCGGACCTCGACGTGTTCATGATCGCCCCGAAAGGCCCCGGCCATACGGTGCGCTCCGAATACCTGAAGGGCGGCGGGGTTCCGACCCTGGTTGCCGTCTATCAGAATGCCTCGGGCAATGCGCTCGAAGTCGCGCTGTCCTACGGCTCGGCCAATGGCGGCGGGCGCGCGGGCATCATCGAAACCACCTTCAAGGAAGAATGCGAAACCGATCTGTTCGGTGAGCAAGCCGTGCTCTGTGGCGGCCTGACCGCCCTGATCCAAGCCGGTTTCGAAACCCTGGTGGAAGCCGGTTACGCGCCGGAAATGGCCTATTTCGAGTGCCTGCACGAAGTGAAGCTGATCGT
>NZ_JBILQX010000034.1:0-26362 GCF_044372965.1 Elstera sp.
CGCCTACGCCAGAAAGGAAAATCCTGATGGAAAAAATCGCCTTCGCAATGCGGTTAAAGCCGGGCAATGAGGCCGAATATCAGCGCCGTCATGATGAAATTTGGCCGGAGTTGAGCGCCCTGCTGAAAGAGGCGGGAATTGCGGACTACAGCATTTTTCTCGATCCCGATAGCCTAACCCTCTTCGCGGTTTTGCGCCGAACGGCGGGTCACGGCATGGACCGGCTGCCAGAGAATCCGATCATGCAGCGCTGGTGGGCCTTTATGGCCGATCTGATGGTCGTGACCCCGGATAATGCGCCGGTGGTCCGCCCGCTCCCGTGCGTTTTTCATCTGGATTGACCCATGACGATTGCGGTTTTCGACGTTGGTAAAACCAATCTGAAGCTGTGCGTTCTCGATGGGGGGCAGATGGTCTGGTCTGCCACGCGCCCGAATTTACCCATCGATGTGCCGCCCTATCCCCATGCCGATGCCGCCGGGGTGGAAGCGTGGTTGTTGGAAAAACTGACCGAAGCCGCGCGGCACTTTCCGATCACCGACATCGTGCCCGTCACTCACGGGGCCTGTGCCGCGCTCGTGACAGCGGCGGGCGATCTGGCGCTGCCTATCCTGGATTATGAAACGCCGCTGCCCGAGGCTGCGGCCTATGGGGCCAGCCGCCCGGATTTTGCCGAAACCCTCTCCCCCGATCTGCCCTTGGGCCTCAATCTCGGACGGCAAATTTTCTGGCTCCAGCAGCAGTTCCCGGAGCGGTTTACGCAGGCGCGCTGGATTTTGACCTACCCGCAATATTGGGCGTTCCGCTTGAGTGGGCGCGCGGTGAGCGAGGTCACGTCGCTGGGGTGTCATACGGACCTTTGGAATCCTATCACGCGCGGCTTTTCGAGCCTCGTCGTGCGCCAGCGCTGGGGGGCGCTCTTTCCGCCGCTTGCGGGTGCCGGGGAAAGCGTGGGGCTGATTTCCCCCGCGATTGCCACCCGAACCGGCCTGCTGCCGACCTGCCGAGTGCGTGCCGGGATTCACGATAGCAACGCCTCGTTTCTGCGTCACCGCCTCGCGGCGGAGGGGCCGTTTTCGGTCGTCTCCACGGGTACTTGGATTATCGCGATGGGGGGCGGCAAGCCCCTGTCGGCCCTCGATCCGACGCGAGATTGCCTTGCGAATGTCGACGCCCTTGGCGCACCCGTTCCCTGTGCCCGCTTTATGGGAGGGCGGGAGTATCAGGTGCTGACCGGCGGTCTTGGGACGCCCGACGCGGGCCTCGCCCGCGATCTGATGGCGGCAGGGGCCATGATCCTGCCGAGTTTCTCCGAGACCGGCGGGCCGTTTCCCGGTCGGCGCGGCGAAATCTGGGCGGGCGATCTATCGGCAGATGGGCGGGCGAGCCTCGCCAGCCTGTATCTCGCCCTCATGACAGATGTCTGCCTTGATCTCTGCGGCAGCCAAGGGTCGATTCGCCTGGAAGGGCCGATGGCGGGAAATGCGGTTCTCGCAGGCGGACTAGCGGCGATGCGGCGTGGGCAAACGCTCGCCCTGTCGGACGATGCCGCCGGCACGCTGCTGGGGGCGGCGCTGCTGGTTGGGGTAATCCCGCCCCCTAAGACGGACACCGCGATCGTGCCCCTGGACGGTCCCTGGGATGCCTATCGGCAGGCGTGGCGGCAGGCCTTGGGCTGAGCCGGCAATGTCACTTTAAACGCGCTGGCGCAATTAGGATTCCGTTTCTATCGGCAATGACGATGACGGGATTGAGGGATGGTGAGCGCGGCAGTTATCCCGATATTGTTGATGCCCTTGCTTGCTATGGCGTGCAAGGGAAGACAGATGCCAGTGCGCTTTATCGGCACGTGGTGTTTAGCGGGCTGATCTCAAATCAGGACGATCATCTGCGGAACCATGGCTTTCTTTGGATTGGAAAAGCGGGATGATCACTGTCGCCCGCTTATACTTACCATCTCAATCCTGTGCCGACGGAGCCGAAGGCCTGGGGGGATTGCCAACAGGACCAAACATTTTAGGTGGTTTCGCCTCGGGCGGGTTCATTTGCCCATAAGGTAATTGTCTCTTATATATCATATGTTTATAAACTTTCTGATAGGATTAAATGAGGTAAATTGATGCGATGATGATTGAATGATTGATTTAATTTTTATGTGACGCTAAGGTGAAAAAACCAAAGGGGGCCTGAGGTTGTGAAAAACAAAAGTGCCATTGGGGCGATCGCCAAGGCCGCAGGGGTGAGTACGGCAACGGTCGATCGAGTGATTAACGAGCGTCCCGGCGTTTCCCCGGAAACGGTGCGAAAAGTACGGGAGGCCATGGAAGCGGGAGGAATGGGCGCGCCCAAGCTCGGGCGGCCAAAAAAAGAGAATTTTCGCTTTGCCTTTGTTCTTCCGGCAGCGCGCACGCCGTTTTTCGATATGGTGGATCGGGTTATCGCTAAATCCGCCAGCGATTTTCGGCACCGTCATATTACCGAACTTGCCTATCGCTTCGATGCCAGCGACCCAGAACGGTTTGCCGATGGGTTGGCGGGGCTCAAAGGGTGCAACGGCGTGGCCGTACTCGCCCCCGATCAGCCGCAAATTAAACTTGCCATCAATGCTTTAGTGCAGTCGGGGGTTCACGTCGTCACGATGATCTCGGACGTCGCCGGAACCGGGCGGGCGGCCTATATCGGCTCGGATAATCGGGCGGCTGGGCGCACGGCGGCGCTTCTGTCTGGGCGAATTGTCGGCTCGAAACGCCCGGCGCGTTTAGTGTTGACCTCGCAGAAAGGCAATCGCCTTTCGGCGGAAATCGACCGGCGCATCGGCTTTGCGCAACTATTGGAAGAGCGTTACCCGAATATCGAATTGCTGCGCATTCCCGATCTTCCGGAAGGGGAGGAGGCGATGACTGCCGCCATAGCCGCGATCCTTGCCGATGAGGCGGGGGGCGTGCCGATAGCCGGGTTTTATAATGTCGGGGCCGGAACCTCCGCTATTTTGCGGGCGGTTATGGCCAAGCTGAAAGACCCCGATCTCGTAACCGTCGCCCATGATTTCACCGATCAGAACGCGGCCTTACTGAGCAAGGGCAAACTCTCCTTCGTGCTGAACGAGGATATTCGCCTGAATATTCTCACCGCAGCGCGGGCACTCTTGGCGCTGTGTGAAAACCAGCGCGGCGTACCCTTCTTCGTTCCGCCTCGTGTCGAAATCATCACGAGCGAAAATATCTCCAGTAGCTTCGAGCCACCGATGCTGGCGGAGGACGACGGGCCTTAAAGACCGAATAAACCAAATAAAATCGGGAGGATACCTCAATGACTGTGAAGCAGCTTTCAGTCGTAACCAGCGCTCTTGCGCTTTCGCTTGGGCTTATGGCCACAGGCCAAGCCAGTGCGCAATCCAAAAGCCTCACCCTGTGTTGGGCGGCGTGGGACCCCGCGAATGCCCTCGTCGAAATGTCTAAAGATTTCACGGCGAAAACCGGCATCGATATGAAATACGAGTTCGTGCCCTGGCCGAACTTTGCCGACCGCATGCTGAACGAGCTTAATTCGCGCGGCAAACTCTGCGATCTGCTGATCGGCGATAGCCAATGGATCGGCACGGCGGCGACCGAAAAACATTACGTCGAGCTGACTGATTTTTTCGCAAAAAATAACATCAGCATGAATGATTTCCTGGAACCTGCCGTCGAAGGCTATTCGACCTGGCCGAAGGGCAGCAAAAAATACTGGGCCTTACCCGCGATGGGCGACGCGGTGGCCTGGACGTACCGCAAGGATTGGTTCAATCGGGCCGATCTGAAAGCCGCCTTTAAGCAGAAATACGGGTACGATTTGGCCCCGCCCGCCAATTGGGACCAGCTCAAGCAGGTTGCGGAATTCTTCCAAGGGCGTGAAATCGACGGCAAGAAGGTCTATGGCGCGGCCCTTTATACCGAGCGCGGCTCGGAAGGGATTACCATGGGCTATACCTCGGCCTTCTACGCCTGGGGGGCGCGTTACGATAATCCGAATAAGCCGTATGATATGAAAGGCTATGTGAATAGCCCCGCCGCAATCGAAGCCCTCACCGCCTATAAGGCGCTGTACGATTGCTGCACGCCGCCCGGCCACTCCAATGCCTATATGACGGAGAATCTCGACGCCTATAAATCCGGCCAGGTGGCGATGCAGATGAATTTCATCGCCTTCTTCCCCGGCATTGCCAAAGACCCCAATGTGGGCGGCGAGAAGACCGGCTTTTTCTCTAACCCGGACCAAAAGGCCGCCGGGGCTACGTTGGGCGGGCAGGGAATTTCGGTTGTTGCTTATTCCGAAAAACAGGACATGGCGAAGGAATATCTGAAGTGGTTCGCGCAACCGAGCGTTCAGAAAACCTGGTGGGCGGTGGGCGGTGCGCCTGCGCATAAATCGGTCGTCGATGCGCCGGGCTTTGCCGCCAGCACCGCTTATGCCCAGGTCTATCTCGACTCGCTGAAGAAGGTGCGGGATTTCTGGCAGGAGCCGAGCTATGCCCAGCTTCTCCAGGCCATGCAGAAGCGGGTGCATAATTATGTCGTTGCCGGTCGCGGCACGCCGCAGGAAGCGCTCGATGGTCTGCTGAAAGATTGGACCGACATCTTCAAGGACGACGGCAAGCTTTAAGCCAATTTGCCCCAAAAGTGCGCCCGGCTGCGAGCGCGCTTACGGGAACCGCAAAAACGCCCTCCCCTCGGGGGGCAGGGTTTCGGCCCTGCCCCTGCTTTTTCGACGCCCGATTGCTTGAGGTCACGCGATGTTTCGCTCCGCAACGCCGCAGCGGGGGATGACCGACCGAACGCTTGCCTGGTTGTTTATAGGCCCAACGATAGCTCTGCTCTTGGCCTTCAACCTGTTCCCGTTGATTTGGACGATCATCCTCTCCTTCACCAACTACCGCGCCAATCGCCCGAGTGCTGCCATCTCCGGCGTGGGACTCGAGAATTATTCCCGGCTGATGAATGACGAAGCTGTGTGGGGCTATTTGCAGTCCACGGCGCATTTCGTCGTCGGCTCCATCGTGCTGCAAGTGGCGCTCGGCTTTGCTTTGGCGCTGCTGATCAATAAGAAATTCCGGGGCCATAGCTTCTGGACCACGGCAATTCTCATGCCGATCATGCTGTCGCCTGCGGTTGTGGGAACGTTTTGGACCTATTTCTTTCAGCCGCAGTACGGAATTTTCAACTACATCATCAAATTCTTCTTCGGCGCTGAAAATTTTACCATGCTGGGGGATGTAACCCTCGCGCCCTGGGCAATCATTCTGGTCGATACCTGGATGTGGACGCCCTATGTGATGTTGCTGTTGCTGGCAGGGTTGCGGTCGATTCCGCCGTATATTTACGAAGCAGCCGAGATTGATCGAGCGTCCGGCCTCACGCTGTTTTTTCGCATTACCTTGCCGATGGTTATGCCGTTTTTGGTTCTGGCGGTGCTGTTCCGGCTGATCGAAAATTTCAAGATGTTCGATCTGGTCAATCAATTGACCAATGGCGGCCCTGGTTCGGCCACCGAACTCGCCTCGATCAATCTGAAGCGGCAGGCCTTTGAAATGTGGCGCACCGGCTATAGCTCGGCCTTTGCCATTCTCTTGTTCGTCTCGATTTACGGCTTGTCGAACATTGTCGTGCGGTATCTGGAGAAGGTGAAACAGCGATGAACAGGCCCGCCAAACCCGTGCCCGGCCCGCTGGAGCCGCGCCCCTGGACCCGAAGGATCGCAGGTTTTCTGGTGATCGCCTATGCCGTCATCAGCCTGATCCCGCTGGCCTGGATTATCCTGACCAGTTTCCGAACGCCGGAAGATGCCATTTCCTACCCGCCGAAGGTGATCGCCGAACCCTCGTTGGTTGGCTATGTGAATCTCTTCACCACGCGCACCCGCGTTACACCGGAGCAAATGGCGGCGGCACCGCCCGCCAGCAGTTGGTACGAAGCGCTTATTCGCAAGCAGGGCATGTTTATGGCCGGGCCGTCGCGGTTTTTCGACCGCTACGTCAACTCGTTGATCGTTGGGTTCGGCTCCACCTTTCTGGCCATTGTTTTGGGGACGATGACCGCCTATGCCCTCTCGCGCTTCAAGGTGCCGGGCAAGAATGATCTGCTGTTCTTCATTCTCTCAACCCGCATGATGCCCCCCATTGCCATCGCCATTCCGGTCTTCCTGATGTACCGGGAGGTTGGGCTGAACGACACGTACCTCGGGCTAACGCTGCTCTACACGGTGGTCAATCTGTCGCTCTCGGTCTGGCTGCTTAAGGGGTTCATGGACGAAATCCCGCGCGAGTATGAGGAAGCGGCGATGGTGGACGGCTATAGCCGGTTCCAAGCCTTTATCAAAATCGTGCTGCCCCAAGCCGCGACCGGTATCGCCACAACCGCCATTTTCTGCCTAATTTTCGCCTGGAACGAATATGCGTTCGCGCTGCTGCTCACCAGCGGCAATGCCCAAACCGCGCCGCCCTTCATTCCCACGATTATCGGCGAAGGCGGGCTGGATTGGGCGGCGATGGCAGCCGGGACCACCCTGTTTCTTCTGCCCGTGCTGGTCTTCACCGTGCTGCTCCGCAAGCAATTATTGCGCGGCATCACCTTTGGAGCGATCCGCAAATGACGCCCGCATTGCCCCCCGCGCCGCAACGGCGGCTGTTCACCCGCAGCCGGGTGGAGCGCGTGACCCTCGGCCTAATTGGCCTTGGTCTGCTCATGATGGCGCAGCCGTTTTTCATGGTGCTGTTCACCTACTCCCTCTTGGTGACGCTGATCGGAACCGTCGGTTTCGCCCTTTCAAACTATCTGCCGGAGTAGGCGCTATGGCGGCTATCGATTTAAAATCGCTGCGGCGGGCGTTCGGTCCTTTTGTTGCGGTCAATGATATTGACCTCACGATTGAGGACGGAAAATTCGTCGTGCTGCTCGGCCCGTCGGGCTGTGGCAAAACCACGACCCTGCGCATGATCGCCGGGCTGGAAATGCCCACCTCTGGGCAGATCCTTCTCGACCGGGCGGATGTAACCTATGTGCGCCCGCGCGAGCGGGATATTGCGATGGTGTTCCAGCTTTTCGCCCTCTACCCCCATATGAGTGTGCGTGAGAATTTGGCGTTTCCGCTGCGCAACGAGCGGCTGAAGCGGGCGGAGATCGATCGGCGCATCCAGGAGGCAACCGCGCTGCTGCGGATCGATCATTTGCTCGGCAGCCGCATCGGCGGTTTGTCGGGCGGGGATCGCCAGCGCGTTGCCCTTGGCCGCGCCATCGTGCGCCAGCCGAAGGCGTTCTTGATGGATGAGCCCTTGGGCACGCTCGATGCGGAATTCCGGGAACTCATGTGTATCGAATTGCGCAAGCTGCACAATCGTTTGCGGACGACAACGGTTTTCGTGACCCACGATCAGGACGAGGCCATGTCGTTGGCCGATCATATCGTCGTGATGAAGGACGGCGAAATCCAGCAGTCGGACACACCGGAGGGAATTTACAATTTTCCTGCCAATATGTTCGTGGCGAATTTCATTGGGCGTCCGCCGATGAATTTTCTCGCTATTGATGGGCCGGTCGAGGCCGGGGTTGCGCACGTGCAGGTCGCCGGGCAAGCGCTGGGGATTCCCATACCGCGCACCGGGGCTGCCCGCGCCAAGATCGGCATTCGACCCAGCCAGTGCCATATCAGCGATACCGGCGCGCTTGCGGGAGAGGTGGTGGCGACGGAGTTTTTCGGCTCCCATCAAATCGCCACCCTCGTCACCGCCGCCGGGCCGGTGAAAGTGGAAGCGGGGCGCACCGCCAAACTCACCCCCGGCGAAACGCTTCGGCTCAGCCTGGACACGGGCCGAATCGTGCTGTTCGACGCCGATACCGAAAAGCTGCTTCCCAGCGATACCAGTTTGGCCCGCACCGCCGGAGGCTATCATGGCTAGTTTAACCTTTGCCGCCGTCTCCAAATCCTTCGGCCCGGTTCGCGCTGTCGATGGGCTTGATTTGACAATCGCGGATGGCGAGTTTTTCGTTATTCTGGGGCCGAGCGGGGCTGGGAAAACCACAAGCCTGCGCCTCTTGGCGGGGCTAGAGGCCCCCGATAAGGGCCGTATTCTGATGGATGGGCAGGATGTCACCGGCCTTTACCCGGCTGACCGCGATGTCGCGTTCGTTTTCCAGCAATATTCGCTCTATCCCCATTTGAGCGTGCGCGACAATATTGCCTTCCCCCTGCGCGCGCCCGGTCGCCGCCTGCCGCCCGATGAAATCGCGGCTAAGGTTTCGGAAGTGGCTACCTTACTCCATATCGAAAATAAGCTGGACCGCAAGGCCACGGCGCTCTCGGGCGGGGAGATGCAGCGCGTCGCCATTGGCCGGGCGCTGGTGCGCAAGCCCCGGCTGTTTTTGATGGACGAGCCGATGTCCTCGCTCGACGCCAAACTGCGCGAAGAACTGCGGGTTGAGTTGAAGCGCATTCAGCGCCGCCTGGGGACAACCACCGTCTATGTCACCCACGATCAGGTGGAAGCGCTGACGCTGGCCGACCGGATCGCCGTGATGGAGGCCGGGCGGATCGGGCAGGTCGGCACGCCGGAACATGTCTACGGCCATCCCAATACATTGGCCGTGGCCCGGCGTTTAGGCTCCCCACCGATGAATATTCTCACGCCGGCAACCTTGGGGGCGGATGCGGCAGCCGTGCCGCCCGCCGCCGCCCATGTTGCCATTCGGCCGGAAGACGTGCGCGTTTCGGCGGATGCTCCCAGCGCCGCCGGTCACGCCTTCCGGGCCATCGAACATTCGCTGGTAACGCGAATCCTGGTGGCCGAGCAGGGCGCGTTGGAAGTCCGCGCGCTGGTGCGCTCGGATCAACCGATCCACCCCGGACAGGATATTCGCCTGAGTTTTCCGCTGGAGCATTGCCAGTTCTTCGACCGGAACGGCGACCGGCTTCCGGCCTAACCAAACAAAACTATGCTGAGGAAACGATCATGAAAACCGAGTTTATTCTGCGCTGCGTGAAGGCCGTGCAAGAGGCCATCGATACCCATCAGGCCGATATTGAATCGCTGGATCGTGAAATCGGTGACGGCGACCATCTTATCAATATTACGCGCGGCTGTGCCGTCGTGGCCGCGATGGAAGAAACCCTGCGCCCTCTTACCCCCGATGAAGTGTTCATTCGTATCGGCAAAAAACTACTATCCAGCATCGGCGGCGCGTCAGGGCCGCTGATTGCCAGCTTCTTCATGGCGATGGGCGAAACTTTGCGCAAGCAGGGCGCGGAAGCGATTACCGCCGCCACCTTCGCACCGGCCTTTGCGGCGGGGGTAGCTGCCATCGGCCAACGCGGCAAGGCGGGCTTGGGCGAGAAAACCATGCTGGACGTCCTCATTCCGGTCGCCCAGACTTTCGAAACGCTGGCGGTTCAGGGCGATACGCCCGCCCTCTGCCAGGCGTTGCGGGCTGAGGCGCTGAAAGGCATGCTCGGCACAAAGGATATGCTGGCCACCAAGGGCCGCGCGGCCTTTTTAGGGGAACGGGCTATCGGTCATATCGATCCCGGCTCGAAATCCTGCCAAGTCGCCATTACGGCAGTTTGTGATACGGTTGAACAGGCCATCGGCGCGTCCAAGACCGATGCCAACGCGGTCGCGTGAGGGGGGAAAATGAAAAAGTTTCTGAACAACGTCGACACTCTAATTCCCGAAAGCGTGGCCGGTCTCGTCCGGGCGCACCCGGACTTGGTAACCGCGTCTTTCGAGCCGACTTTCGTCAGCCGTAAGACGCCTGCCACGGCAAAAGTGGGGCTTATCTCGGGCGGCGGGTCGGGCCATGAGCCCCTTCATTGCGGCTTTGTCGGCAAAGGCATGTTGGATGCTGCCTGCATTGGGCAGGTCTTCACCTCGCCCACGCCCGACCAGATGATCGCCGCCGCCGAAACCGTGGATAGCGGTAAGGGCATTCTGTTTATCGTCAAAAACTATGCGGGCGACAGCATCAACTTCCAGATGGCGAGCGAGATGCTCGAAATCGAGAATATGTTGGTGATGGTCGATGATGATGTCGCGGTAGAGGGTTCTACCTTTTCCGTCGGGCGGCGCGGGGTTGCGGGGACGACGATCGTCGAGAAAATCGTTGGGGCCGCTGCCGAAGAGGGGCGCGATTTGGCCGAGTGCAAGGCCATTGCCGACCATGTGAATAAGCAATGCGCCTCGATGGGCGTGGCGCTCACCTCCTGCATCGTGCCCGCAGCGGGGCGTCCGACGTTCGATATCGCCGAGGATGAAATCGAAATGGGCGTGGGGATTCATGGCGAACCCGGCCGCCGCCGGGAGAAGTTCAAAACCGCCGATGCCATCGTCAGCGATCTTCTTGACGCCATTCTTGCCGATCTCAAGCCGGCGCGCGGCGCAGAAGTGCTGCTGCACGTCAATGGTTTCGGTGCAACACCGCTGATCGAACTCTATTTGCTCTTCAATAGCGCCGCCAAAATTCTCGACGCGCGCGGTTTAACCATCGAACGCTCGTTGGTGGGCAATTACACGACCGCGCTCGAAATGGCGGGGGCGTCGATTACGCTCTGCCTGCTGGACGCGGAGATGAAACGGCTGTGGGACGCGCCGGTTCATACGCCCGCCTTGCGCTGGGGCCTGTAACTCTACACTCCCTTTTAAAACGCCGTTTGTTGTGCCGTGGGCCTCATGAGTGAGTCCCACGGACGGCGGAGCCTTGCCCGTTGGGATACCAGGATGTCGACAGGAAAAAAATTGGCACTGGCCTTCAGCGGTCTGCTGCTGATCCTCATTTTCTCCGGGACGGTCGGGCTAGACGGCTTCCGCCGCATTTCGCTGGATTTTAATGAGGTCAGCACGGGCGATATTCCCGAGTTGATCCGGCAGGGGGCGCTTACGTCGGGGGTGGCGAAGTTCGTTGCGAGCGCGCCCAGCATTGCTCGTTCGCCCGATACCGCCAGTCTCGACAAGGATTCGCTTGCCATCGAACTTCGGGTGGAGGCACTGAAAAAACTGGTGGCGGAGATGGGGGCCCAGGGCGGGGCCGATACCGGTTACACCGCCGCCCTCGCGGAGATGGAGAAAACCACCCTTATTCTGCGCGACACGAAGGAAACCTATCTCAAGACCGAAGCGGGTTTGCTCATGAAATTGGGGCGGGCGGATCGGGCCGCGGCCGATCTGAGCGATCTAATCGTCACCAGCGCGGCCCAGGGCACGCTTGCCGCGTCGGTCGATACGCTGGAAGCGCTGAGGCGTCTTGCGGCGATTCGGCAAGCGCTGTTTAAAGCCGCGCTGACAACCGTTCCCGAGTCGATCTTCGGATTGAAGGCTAGCGCGACCGATGATTTTACGGCGCTGCGTTTCGTCCAGACACGGATTGCCGGGCCCGAGTTTGGGGCTAAATTTGCCGATGATCTCTTTCGCAATGCTTTAGGTGAGGCGGGGGTGCTGGCGCTGGCGCAAACCCGCGCCCAACAGGCGGGGCAGGTGCGTACCGTACTGGCCGATGTTCTCAGCGCGGCGGATAGTTTAAACGACGCCGTAACGGCGACCGTGACCGGCATTATCACCCGCACGGAAACCACCGCCGGGCGGGTGAGCGGGTTGATTGTGCAGCGGACGCAAGTGCTGACACTGATAATGGCGGCGGGGTTCGTGGTGGCGCTTCTCTTGAGCGTCATTATCGGTCATCGCATGATTGCCCTGCGGTTGCGTTCCCTCACGGCGGGCGTCGAAGCCTTGAAACGTGGAGATCTTGACTATCGGGTTGCCCTGCGCGGCACCGACGAAATAGCTCAGATGGCGGCGGCCCTTGATGTTTTCCGGGAGACGGCCTTAGAGGTGGAGCGTGCCCGCACGGCGGCGGAAGAGGCAAAAATCCGCGCAGCCGACGATAAAAAGCGCGCCCTTGCCGAGCTTGCGGCCCATCTGGAAACCAAGGTTCAGGCCATCGTCGGCGTCTTGCAGCAGGCGGCTGACCATTTAGCGACCGAGTCGGGGGATATGCGCGCGCTGGCTCACCGTTCCATTGAGGCTAGCCGGGGCGTGGTCGAAGCGGTTCAGGGCGCGTCGGAGAGCGTTGGGATCGTCGCGGCGGCAGCAATCGAACTCGCGGCCTCGATCGACCATATCGCCGAGCAGGCCAGCCTTTCGACCGACATCACCCAAACCGCCGCCGAAGCCTGGGAAACGTCCGATCACACCATAAAAGCGCTGATTGTGGCCGTGGGGCGGGTGGACGAAATGTCGAAATTCATCGAAGCGATTGCGGCGCAAACCAATCTTCTTGCCCTGAACGCGACGATTGAAGCGGCGCGGGCGGGGGAGGCGGGGCGCGGCTTTGCCGTGGTCGCAGGCGAAATTAAAACTTTGGCGCGCGAAACGGCCCATGCGGCGGAGGAAATCGGTCAACAAATCGGCCATATCAAAGGCGAGGTCGATCAAACGCTGCGGGCGATTCGGGAGGTTGACCGTCTCTTCGGCAGTATTACGACGATGTCGGCGGCAATTGTAACGGCGGTGGAGCAACAGCGCGAAGCCGCCCGCGAAATCGCCCATAGTTCCGACCGCGCCGCGATGGGAACGCTCACAGTGACCGAGCGCATCCGGATCGTCGAAGCCGCCGCCACAGCCACAGG
Source organism: Elstera sp. (assembly GCF_044372965.1). Taxonomy (NCBI): domain Bacteria; kingdom Pseudomonadati; phylum Pseudomonadota; class Alphaproteobacteria; order Rhodospirillales; family Rhodospirillaceae; genus Elstera; species Elstera sp. Next base: position 12,646 of record NZ_JBILQX010000034.1, read on the forward strand.
CGCGGCCTCGCAAACGGTCGATACTGTCTCGGGCCATATCAAGAGCAATTCACAAGCGCTCACCCAGGCGTTCGAGGGTTTCCTCAAGACAATCGCCTCGAACGAGGTCAGTGCTTGAATTAGGGGGGGCAGGTCGCAGCCCAGATAAGTGCAGGTCCGTCTCACGCACTTCGGGCCGAACGCGGCGAAGAAATCGGGCCGCCTGTCGGCTTCCGTCAGTAAACGTTGGTCGCGGACTGCGCGCCGACCAGCGCAGCCCCAAACACCCCGGACGCCGCCCCCAATTGCGCCGGAACGATCCGGGTGGTGAGCGGCGCGGCCATGGCCTGCCGGGCAACGGCGGCAATCCCATCGCTGAACAGGCCTTTGACGTCCGACACGCCGCCGCCGATAACGATGACATCGGGGTCATAGATATTGATGAGGCTGCCGATCGTTTGGCCGAAGGCCGCGAAGAGTTCCTGCATTACCGTTTCGGCATCGAGATTGCCGTGCTCGGCCTCGCGGGCGATGTCCCAAAGGGGCAGCGGCAGGCCGGATAGTTCTTCATAGCGGCGTTCCAGCGCCGTGCCGGAGAGATATTGTTCGACGCAGCCGGTGCGTCCGCAGTAGCAGGCCCGCCCGTCGCGGTCGAGGGTGAAATGGCCGATCTCCCCGGCAATTCCGTGCCGTCCGCTGTGCAAGCGGCCGTCGATCACCCAGCCGCCGCCAACCCCCGTGCCGATGGTCACGCCCAGAACGGTCCGCGCCCCACGCCCCGCCCCGAAATGGGCTTCGGAGAGGGCGAAGGCCTGGGCGTCATTCACAACGGCGACCGGCTGGCCCGCCCGTTCGGCTAAAGCCTGCGGCAGTGGGATGCCATCAAGCCAGGGCATAACGCAGTTTCGAACCATACCGCTGGCGGGATCGATGGAGCCGGGCAGGCCGAGACCGATGGTCAGCCCGTCGCCCGCCTCTTGCTGCGTTTGCAAAATCCGGTCGGCCAATTGGCCGATCAGAGCCTCGGGACCGCCGGTGGTTAGGGTTGCCTCGCGCTTGCGCCACAGCGGATGATCGATGGCGGCACCGCACAGCGCGCTTTCGATTTTTGTGCCGCCGAGATCGATTCCCAAGTGCAACATGCATCAGCCCCGCATCGCCTGCCCGCTGGCGGCATCGAAGACGTGCAACCGGCCGGGCAGCGGAGCAAGCGGCAGACTATCCCCGACCTTGGGCAGACTGAGCAGGTCGCGCGCATTGACCTTCATCACCAGTTCAACCCCGTCGCGGTCAAGGGTTAGGATCGACTCGGACCCCAACGGTTCGACCAGAACCACACGCGACGGAACCCCGCCATCGGCAATAATCAAATCATCGGGGCGGATTCCCAGCACGACCGCCTGCCCCTCAGTCGCGCCGGGGGCTGGGGCGGAAAATCCGAAGGCCTGGGCTTGCCCGTTCAGCACGCGGCCCGGCCCTTGGTTCATCGCGGGAGCCCCGATAAAACCCGCCACAAACAGATTGGCCGGGCGCTCGTAAACCTCCATCGGGGTGCCGACCTGCTCGATCCGCCCGTCTTTCATAATGACGATACGGTCGGCCAGCGTCATCGCCTCCACCTGATCGTGGGTGACGTAGATCACCGTCGTTTGCACCGTCTGGTGCAGCTTTTTGATTTCGGAGCGCATGGTATTGCGCAGCTTGGCGTCGAGATTGGAGAGCGGCTCGTCGAATAAAAATACCTGCGGACTGCGGACCATCGCGCGCCCCATCGCCACCCGTTGCCGCTGACCGCCGGAGAGTTCGCCGGGTTTGCGCTCCAGCAGCGCTTCCAGCCCCAGTATGGCGGCGGCCTCTTCAACGCGGGCTTTCACCTCAGCCTTCGGGGCTCCTGCGACTTCCAGCCCAAACCCCATATTCTGCCGCACGCTCATATGCGGATAGAGGGCGTAATTCTGAAAGACCATCGCGATATTGCGGTTCTTCGGCGCGACGTTATTCACGACCCGTCCGCCGATGGAAACTGTGCCCGCGCTTATATCCTCGAGCCCGGCGATCATACGCAGGGTTGTCGATTTTCCGCAGCCGGACGGGCCGACCAGCACGATGAATTCCTTATCGGCAATCGCAAGATCGATCCCGTGCACAGTGGTCACCCCGCCGTAGCGTTTGACCAGCCCGGAGAGTTCGACGGCGGCCATTATGCAGCCTCCGCAATCAGGGCGGTGACGGCAGCGGCGAGGCGCTCGGCGGCGGCAATTTCCCGGTCTGTTGCAACCGAGTGGCGGGCCGAAAGCTCGGCCAGCCGGGCGGTGTAAATATCTAGGGCGGCGGCGAGGGCGGCTTTGCCCGGCCCCCCCGGTAAGGTACGCACTTCGATAAAATGTTCCGGCGTTGCCAGCGCTTGAATCTCGGCCAGCGGTAGCCGGGGCGGGCGGCCCGCCACTTCGGCGAACAGGCGGCTGAAATCTTCGGGCGGCAGGGCACTGGCCGGGACGCCGCGATCAACGAGATGCCGAGAAAGCTTACTCGCCACCTCATGCCCCTGGCGGAACGACAGGCCTTCCAACCGCACCAGCGAATCGGCAACTTCGGTCATCACCAGACAGGCTTCGTCGATATGGCGGCGGACCTTATCTTCATTGATCCGCACTGCCGCGATGAAATCGGCGAACAGGGGCAAGATGCGATCGGCCACGGCAAACGCACCGTACCCTGCGGCCTGAGTCGGCCCTTCCGCGTCATTCATATCGGTAAAAGGAGTATTATGCAGGGTCAGCAGCACGGTATCGCAGTGCCCGGCCCCGTGCGACAGTTGCAGGCGCATATGTTCGATAGGAACGGGGTTGCGCTTTTGTGGCATGATCGAGCTGATCTGCACGAAGGCGTTCGGCACGTAGAGGTGCCCGACCTCGAACCCAGACCAAAGGTTCATATCCTGAATAAACCGCCCCAGATTAAGGAACAGACCCTTGAGGGCGCTATAGACGCTCATCAGATAGTCGGCCGCCGCGATGCAGCCGTAGGAATTGAGCTGAAGGCTGGAAAAACCCAAAAGATCGGCCATGCGTTCCCGGTTCAGCGGGAAGCCGGTAGTGGTAATCGCTGCCGCGCCCATCGAGCAGAGGTCGGCATCGTCCCGCGCATTCAAAAGCCGGTTAAGATCGCGCAAGAGCACCTCGACCAGGGCGGCGAGATAATGACCGAAGCGCGTTGGCTGCGCCGGTTGGCCGTGGGTATAGGCGACGACCAGAGTTTCTTTCTCCCGCTCCGCCACCGTCAAGAGCGTCCGGATGACGCCCGAGAGATGGGCGATGGTGCGGTCCAAGCGCCCCTTTATCACCATTTTGAACTGAGTAACGTCGATATCGTTGCGGCTGCGCCCGGTATGCAGCCGCCCACCTAACTCCCGCCCAACACGCTGGCACAGGGCATCTTCGACGACGAAAAACAGATCTTCGAACTGACCCGTATAGGTCTGGGCAGGAAGATCGATGGTCGCATCAATCGCCTCCAGCGCCGCCAGAATGCGCCCGGCTTCGGCGCGGCTGAGGATGCCTTGTTCGGCCAGCATCACCCCATGCGCCCGGTTAATGCGCTGGAGCGGCTGATAATAATGCGCCTTCGCCTCGTCAAAGAGGGGCGACAGTACGGCACCCTTATAGCTTTCGGCGGGGAAGCGGGAGGTATCGGCATGGGGCATGATGCTTAACTCTTCAAACCGGACAGGGTGATGCCCTTGATGATGTGACGTTGGAACAGCAGAAAGGCGACCAGGGTGGGGAGGGAGGCAATCGCCGCCCCCGCCATGATCATTTCCCATTCCGCCTGATGTTCGCCGCTGAAGAAGGCCATCCCCACCGGCAGCGTATAAAGATCGCGCGAGTTGGTGATAATCAGCGGCCACAAAAACGCGGCCCAATTCCCAAGGAAGATGAAAATCGCGAGGGCCGCCAAAGCGGGCTTGACCAGGGGCAGGGCGATCCGGCGGAAAATCGCAAACTCCCCCAGGCCGTCGATGCGGGCGGCGTCCAGCAGCTCGTCCGGGACGGTTTCGAAGAATTGCTTCATCAAAAACGTCCCGAAGCCGGTCATCATGCCGGGGAACATGATGCCCCAATAGCTATCCATCCAGCCGAAATTTTTGGCCATGACATACCAGGGGATGACCAGCATTTCGGTGGGGATCATCAGGGTCGAGAGGATCAGGATGAAAACCAGCTTCTGACCCCGGAAGCGGTATTTCGCGAGGGTATAGCCGACAAGACTATCGAAAAACAGCACACTCGCCGTTGTCGCCAGGGCGACGATCATACTATTGGCAAACCACAGCGGAAACCGGCCTTCGCCGAGGATTTTAACATAGTTTCCCAGCGTGGGATTGGCGGGGATCAACGAAAGATCATAGGCATCGGCACTAAATTTGAGCGAGGTGGAGAGCATCAACCAGATCGGCAGAATGCACAGAATTCCCCCCGCCAGCAGGGCCAGCGCCATAACCCATTGTCCCAGGCGGCGCGACATCATGGCTTTTTCCCCAGAAGCTTCATCTGGATGAGGGTGATTAGCATCAGGATAGCGAAGAGCACGACCGTTGCGGCGGAGGCCGAGCCCATGTCGAACTTGTGAAACGCCGTCTGATAAATATGCAGCACGATTGGCTTCGTGGAATTAACCGGCCCGCCCAGACCATCTTGGGTCATCGTGTAGACCTGATCGAAAATCCGCAGCAGATGAATGGTGTTGATGATGGCGAGAAATAGGATCGTCGGCTTCAGCAGCGGCAGGGTAATGCGGCGCAAGATTTGCCAATTACTGGCCCCATCAATGCGAGCCGCTTCGTAATAGGTCTCGGGAATGGCTTTCAGGCCCGCCAGGAAAATCACGACATTAAAGCCCAACCCGGCCCAAACGACCGGGGCGGTGATCGCGGGGATCGCTTGGGTCGTGGAGGTTAGAAAGCGCTGCGGATCGCCGCCGAGATCGGTGATCAGATTGTTGAACAGCCCAATGGGCGGCTGCTGATACAGCCAGCGCCAAACCCAGGCCATTGCCACGGTCGAGGCGATATGCGGCAAGAAATAGAGTGCCCTCAAGAAACCTTGGCCGAAGGAGACTTTATCGAGGAAATAGGCAATCAGAAAACTCAAGGCCAACCCAAAGGGTAGCCCGATTGCGACATATTCGAAGGTATTGCCCATGACTTTCCAAAACAGCGGGTCTTTCATCAGCCGCTCGTAATTGGCGAGGCCGACGAACTGTTTGGTTGGGGACACGATATTCCACCGGGTCAGGGACAGGTAGAAACTCTCCAACGCCGGATAAAAGCGGATGACCGTATAAAAGACCGCCGGAACGGCCAGGAAAAGATAGGCCGTCATCGCCTGGCGCTGGCGGATGGTCAGATGCTCGGTCGAAAAGCGCATCGGATTCTAGCTCCGGCAGGGCAGGCGATAACGGCCTTGCGCGTGAAAGGGGGGACAGGGCTGCGGGTCTATTTTCCGTAGAATTCGTCCAGCAACTGCTGCTCGCGCTCGGCCATCGCCTTCACCGCGTCCTTGCCGCTGCGCCCGGCGGAAACGGCTTCGTCCACCGCATCCAGCATCACTTGGCGCTGACCGCTTTCGTCGATGAAATAGGTGGCGTGGGCATAGTCGAGGCCCCGAATGAACGGGCCATAGAGCGGATGGTTCAAATTCTCCGGCGTCAGCGCGACCGACTTTCGCGCCGGAAGCTCGCCGACTTTTGTCAGCCAAACCTTCATGGTCTTTTCAGAGGTGATGTATTTGAGGAATTTCACCGAGGCATCAAGCTTTGCGCCCTTGGTGCTGCTGGTAATGCCATGCGCCCAGAAAGAGGCGAAATTCGACTTCACCCCATTGTGCGCGGGCAGTTCTGCCACGCCATAACTCAAGCCCGCCTGGGCATTGAGGGCGGCGAGGCGGAAGGAACCGTCGATATTCATCGCTGCTTTGCCCGAGCGGAAAGCCGTCACATCGTCGGTCATGAACCCAGGGAAACCGACCTTATGCTTGGTGATGAGGTCGAGATACCATTGGAACGCCTCGGCCCCGGCGGGTGTATTATAGGCAACCTTCTTATTGTCCGGCGAATAAGGGGAAACGCCCCACTGGCGGAACAGAACTTCGCGGATGAAGTGCTGCCCTTGACCGGCAGGATGCACCGCCGACCCGGCGACGACGATATTCCCCTTGCCGTCGCGCTCGGTCATTTTCAGGCTATAGTCGAGATACTCCTGCAAGGTCGCAGGCGGCTTGGCCGGGTCGAGACCGGCTTTGCTGAATAGGTCTTTATTATAGAACAGCGCCAACGAGCGCACGGCGGTGGGTAGGGCATAATATTTGCCGTCGACCTTGGCGGCTTGCACCAGATCGAAGAAGTCTTTCTCCACTTCCGCCGCAGGAAAATCTTTTTCGGGCAGCGGCTGCAAATAGCCGCCCTTCAGATATTGCGGCAACCAGCCGTAGAAAAGATTGATAACATCGGGACCAACCCCCGCCGGGACCGAGCTTGCAACCTTGGTGCCGTAATTCGCATAGGGGAAAGTTTCGTGCTTTACCTTAATGCCGGGGTTTTCTTTTTCGAATTCAGCGATTAGCTCGTTAACAACCGCCTCCTTCTCCTTCAGAAAATACTGCCAATAGGTGATTTCGACGGTCTGGCTGGCGGCCCCAGCGGACCAAACCAGCCCGGCTACCCCTGCCAGAAGCCCCATCAACCGCGTGTTCCGCTGAATCATATCCCACTCCCCGTTGAAGCCTTGCGCCCGACGGCCCCGATGACCGGCGGTGCGTTCCATCTGTTGGGCGGGTTTTGTTAATCCGATTGGCCCGCCGCATTAATTCAATTCACTTGATTTGAAGAAAGAAAGCGGCTTTTGTAAAGGGAGAATCGTAAGGATCGATCAAACAATCGGTGAAACTGCCGGGAGCCGACGATGAAAGCCCCCTCTGGGATGGCCCCCTCTGGCGGCACCAATCTCGATTATGCGCGCTCGTTCAATCGCAACGTGATGATCGAAGCCGTGCGCCTGAAGGGGCCGGTGAGCCGGGCGGAATTGACGCGGATGACGCATCTTTCCGCTCAGACCGTTTCCAACATCGTCGCGGAACTCCTCAATGCTGGGTTGCTGCTGGAGGAGGGACGCCGCCAAGCCAAGCGCGGCCAGCCGGCAATCGACTTGGTGCTGAACCCGGACGGCGCCGCCACGATCGGTTTGACGGTCGAACAGAGCCAACTCACCGCTATTTTGGTCAATCTGGTCGGCGAAACGCGGGCGCGGCGCACGCTGCAACTGGATCGGGCAACCCCGGCAGAGGTTTTACCGAAAGCCGCCGCGCTGGTGGCCGACTTAACGGCAATCACCGGCTCCACGCCCCTCTGGGGCGTCGGTATCGCCATGCCGGGGCCGTTCGCGGTCGATGGTGCCGATTTTTCCAGCCCGATGACGCTGCCCGATTGGGGCGGGGTCGATATTATCGGGGCCTTTACGCAGCTTCTCGATCTGCCCATTGAGTTGGAACGCGATGCCGCCGCCGCCGCGCGCGCCGAATATCTCTACGGGGCCGCCCGGCAGATGCAGCAGTTCTTCTATCTGCATTTCGGTGTCGGTCTTGGCGGGGCCTATGCGCGGTCCGGTCATCCATTGCGCGGGATGCGGGGAAACGCCGGGGAGATCGGTTTGATCCCGGCGCGCGACGGTCGCCCTTTGGAAGACCATGTGTCGCGCTTGGCGTTGGAGCGCGCGGTTGCCGCCGCCGGGGCCGATCCCGCGAGCCTCGCCGACCCGTCGGCTCCTGCGACCGCCGCTTGGATCGCCGGGGCGGTGCCCGAACTGCGGCGGGCAATTTGTATTCTCGAAAATCTTTTCGATCCGCAGTCCATCGTCCTGGGTGGAAATTTGCCGCCCCCGGTTCTGAGCGCGCTGATTGCTGCCCTGCATCCCCTTGATCCTAGTATCGCCGATACGCACGACCGGCGTTTCCCTAGGGTGACGGCTGCCGCGCTCGGGCCGGATGGGCAGGCCCAGGGGGCTGCGGCCCTACCGGTCTTCGAAACCCTGTCTCCCCAACCCGCCAGCCTGCGCAAATCCGGGTCCGACGACCCCGGCTTGCCGCTGTCCGACCGCTGAGGTTACTATGCCTGACCCCCGCTTAGATCACGCCGCCGCGCACCCCCGCCTTATTCGGATCGGGCGGGTGTTTACCCGCCTTGGGTCTGCCGTGCGCATCCTGATCGCCGGGGCGCATCCCGATGATGAACCCAGCAGTCTGATTGCCCGCTGGTCCTTGGGGGACGGGCACCGGGTGCATTATGTCTGCGTCACGCGCGGGCAGGGGGGGCAGAATAGCATCGGCCCCGAAACCGGCGCGTCGCTGGGGGTGCTGCGCGCGGCGGAAATGGCCGTTGCGGCCAAGCGCTTGGGCATGTCCTCTGCGCTTCTCGATACCGGGGCGGCCAATGATCCGCTTGCCGATTTCGGCTTCAGCAAATCCGCCGAAGACACGCTGCGCCGCTGGGGCGCGGAGGAGGTGCTGCGGCGGCTGGTGCGGGAGATCCGCAGCTTCCGCCCGGATGTGGTACTGCCGTGCTTTCTCGATGTTCCCGGTCAGCATGGCCACCATCGTGCTATGACCCGAACCCTGCTGAAGGCGTGGGAAGCCGCTGCCGAACCGGCCTTCGGCCCTGACCTTGGCCCGGCTTGGACCATCGGCAAGCTCTATCTGCCCGCGTGGAGTGGGGCCGGGGAGAGCTACGACGATGCCGAGCCGCCCCCCCCCGCAACGACGCTGGTCGATCTTTCGGGCTACGACGCGCTGACGGGGATGAGTTGGGAGCAGTTGGGCGAATGGTCGCGCGCCGCCCATGCCAGTCAGGGTATGGGGGTGTGGCCGTCGCCGGACCGCGCCCGGCATCGCCCGTTGCATTTACTGGCGTCCCGCGTCGGCGAAACCGGGCCTGAGCGGGGGATAACCGACGGTCTTCCGGCAAGCCTCGCTGATTTTGACGATCCGGCAGTGGCCCAGGTGGCGGCAGCCGTTGGCCTCTTGCGCAATCAATTCCCCCATGACGAGCGCATGCGCGGTGCCCTGGCACAGGTGCGCGGTTTGCTGGCGGGGATTGGCGAGAAAACGCCGCCGCTTGCCGTGCGTCTCGACGCTTTGCGCGCCGATCTTGCCGCCTTGGACTCTTTGCTGGAAGACGGTCTTTACACGCCGTCACCCCAAACCAAACCATCACCCAAATCAGCCTGGCTGACGAGCCTGCCAGCGGGGGCCTATTATAATCTAGCCGCGCCGCGCCCGTTGACGCTGCCGGTCACAACGAATGGCCCCTGTCCGCAGGCGATCCTACCGCCCGGTTGGCTGGCGGACTGGTCCGCAGGCCTACGCCCCGGCGAATGGCGGCTAACCCTTCAACCCGCCGCCGAAGCGATCGACGGCACTTCCGAGATTTCATTTAGGTTTGCGGATGGCCCTGCCGTCCTAAGGTACGCCAGCCACTACCCGCACGTCGGCCCGGTGCAGCAGGATTTTCCGGCGCACCTGAGGGTCGCCCTGATGCGTGTCGCCCTTCCCCTGAAGCGCCGTCTTGCGGTGCTGGAGGGGGAACGCACGGACCTCGGCCTCTGCCTTCAGCAATTGGGGTTCGCGGTAACGGGAATCGAGGGGCTTGCAAGTGCCGATGCAATCCTCATTGGCCCGATGGGCTGGCGGCGCTGCCCTGAGGCTCTAGCGCGCCGGGCGGAGATTTTTACCGCCGTTGCGCGCGGGGCGCGGCTCGTCACCCTCTATCATCGTCCGATGGATCACTGGGGGCCGGATGCCGCCGTGCAACCCTTGACCATCGGCACCCCCTCCCTGCGTTTCCGGGCCTGCGAGCCCGATGGCCCGGTGACGGTGCTTGAGCCGACCCATGCCCTTTTCACTCATCCCAATCCGCTATCGCCGACCGATTGGCAGGGCTGGGTGCGGGAACGGGGGCTGTATTTTGCCCAAGGGTGGCAGTCAGCGGCGTGGCAGCCCTTGCTAGCGGTGCATGACCGAGGGGAAGAGCCGCTCTTGGGCAGCCTTTTGGTGGCAGAATATGGCGAGGGGCAGCAAGTCCATTGCGCCCTTGCGCTGCACCATCAGATCCCGGCGTTGGTCCCAGGGGCGGCCCGGCTGCTGGTCAATCTTCTATCGACCGACAGGGTTTCGGGATAGGCGACGGCGCCTAATCGCAGGGCAGGTTTTTGAGGACAAACCGCACCGCTGCGGCGAGGTGCGGTGCAGCAGGGTGATCTGAAACAGAACACCACCTGTCGCAGCTCACGCCCTATACCCCAGGTTTTGTGCAGCCCTTAATCGTCGCCACCGGTGTCGGCGTGCCCTTGGTGACGCAAGGCCTCGACCAAGCCTGTCAGCGACCTTAGCGGGAACTTCGCGCATAAAATAAACCCGACATTTCAATCTAGCTTCGAGCGCCTTTCAGCCCCCTCAACGCCTGCAAGGAACGATGCTGCGGCAACCGTTTCGGGGCCACTTCTATAAGCCTAGAACAGCAAAAACGTATTAAAATACGGGCTTTTGCATCATTTTTAGAAGCTCGAGCTACTCGCCGCGTGAAGGCTCTCTTACTTCTGAAGCCTCACAACACGAACTGGAGAACGCCAAGTCTGACCAAAACATTATGTCGGAATCATCATATTTTTTGACGCCTTGCTCCAAGAAGCGACTGCTCCCTCATGATGTTCTTGCGATCACCGGCGAGGTGCCGCCAGCAACACTCAAACCGACAGGGACACCCATGAACATTCTCTCAAAACTGTTCGCAGGCGGGATCTTAATGGTGGCTGGCTCGGTCATCATCCTTGGGCTCCCAGTCGGTCTTGTTGCGTTCCTGACTGCCCGACAGACGACACACGAATTATCGACCCAGTACGTCAGCTTGATGCTGGAAAGGAAGGTCGATGCCGCGCAGACGTCGTTCGATACGCTGCGCCGCTCGATCACGCTGATCGCAGGAAGCCCAAATGTTCTCGCAGCGGTGCGAGAGCTTCAGTTTGGTTGGGAGAGCGTATCGGGAGACCGGGCCGGGGAACTGCGGGGCCTGTTCGCCAATCACGTCGGCGCGGCGCGCGCAGTGATCGACCCTGGCGACGCCTCACTCTATTCGCAAATGCACATTAAATATCATCCTTGGATGATAACGGCGGCGGAAACGCAGAGCGCGAAGGACATTTACCTGGTCAATGCTGCCGGCGAGGTGATCTATTCCCTTGAGAAAGATTCTATCTTTACGGCAAATCTCGCAGATCGAGCCGATGGCAGCGCTGTCGCCCGCTTTTATCGCACGCTCGCCGCAAAGCCGCCGGAAACGATTCTCCTGCAGGATTTCGAGCCCCACTTACCCGCTGCGGACACCGCTTCAATGCTTCTTGGTCGCAAGATTCTGGATCGGCAAGGTGCTGTTTCCGGCACGCTGATCGTTCGGATCGGCCCCGAAATGCTCGAAAAGATTTTCGCCTCCGATCACCAGAGTGCCATCCAGCTTTTTGTTGTGGCGCAGGACCAGACACTCCGTGTCGATCTCCCGGCAACGGCTGAGAATGACATATATTTCAATCGCTTAAAAGACGCCGACTGGTCTGTCCTGAGCGCTCTCGGGACCGGCACAACCACGACAGTCGAGCGCTTTTCGCCTGAGCCGCTCTATTACCTGAAGCGCGCGTTCGTGCTCGACGGGATCGACTGGCAAATCTTCGGCGCCATCTCACCCGAGACGATGAACGCCCCAGTCCTTGCGATGGGCTACAAGTTGGCAGCCGCAGGTTGCGTGATCATTCTACTCGCGGTCGCGGCATGCCTGATCTACTCGCGCTGGCTCATCGGGCCATTGCCGGGCATCGAGGCGGCTATGCTCGGTCTCGCGGCCGGAGATGCGGAGGCCGATGTTCCGCAAACCCGGCGCAAAGATGAAATCGGCCGCATGAGTTTGGCGCTTCTGACCTTAAGGGATACAGTACGCGACAGGGATGCAATGACGCGGGAGAACCTGCGTCACGTCGAAGCGCAGGCAATGCGCCAAACCCACGTGGATGAGGAAATCGATCGCTTCCGGCGCAGCAGCTTGCTGCTCACGAAACAATTTTCGGACAACAGCAGCGCGCTGGAAAAAACCGCGAACCAACTCATCGAGATCTCGACGCGCTCGCATTCAAGCGCCGGGATCGCGCAGGAGGCCTCTACGCGCTCATCCCAGATCATGGCTGCCGTCGCCAGCGCTGCCAACGAGCTGACCGCATCAATCTCCGAGATCGACCGCAATCTCCAGGAAACCAGTACCGTTGTCACCAACGCCTCCTCGGTCGCGCAGGCCATGAGCCGAAAGGTTGAGGGGCTTTCGGATGCCGCGGGCAAGATCGGTTCCGTGATTTCGCTCATCCAGAACATCGCCGCGCAGACAAATCTACTGGCCTTAAATGCGACGATCGAGGCCGCGCGTGCCGGCAGCGCTGGAAAGGGCTTTTCGGTGGTCGCATCCGAAGTGAAATCGCTGGCACTACAGACCGCAAAGGCAACTGAGGAAATCGTCATTCATATCGCGTCGATACAGGGCGCAACCGAAGGGACCGTCGAGGCTATCGAGGCTGTTGTCGGCCTTGTGCGTGACATCGACCGCTATACCGGGACGGTCAGTGCTGCTGTCGCCGAACAGCGGGACGCCACGCAGGAAATTAGCGAGAATGTTGCAGACGCATCGCAAACACTCGCGCAGACGCTGGATGTTGTGAAAGCCGTTTCAGGCTCGGTTGAGGAAACACAGTCGGCCGCCGCGCGCCTGTTTGAGACATCAACGCTTGTGGAGAAAAACCTGACTGAGTTCTCCCAGACGACCGAGGCCTTTCTCGGTAATGTCCGACTCGCCTGAACTGGGCGCGGATTATATTTGCTGCACCGCCTTGCGGAGTTTGCCCGGCGTTGCACCAAACCGCTTGCGAAACTGGTAAATGAAGTGCGCGCAATCGGAAAAACCGGTGAGATAGGCGATCTCGGTCACGGCCTTTTCGGTGTTGAACAGATACCAGCGCCCATAGCGAAGGCGCATATCAATCCAGAATACCTTGGGCGTCGTTTGCAACTCTTCGCGAAACAGGCGTTCAAGCTGCCGCTCGCTCATACCGAGCGTGTCGGCGATATCGGCGATGGTTCCGGGCGCTTGCAAGTCACGCTCCATGAGGGTGATCGCGCGGCGCAAGCGGTGGTTGGTAATGTGCTGACGGCCTAACGCCACAATTCTCTTGACCGAAGATTCCACTTCCCGGTCAGACATCGTCATCTGGAACACGGCCTTGGTTGCACGCTCCTGACCGCAGAACTTGGAAATCAGGTGCGTCGCGAAACTGATGACGGAGAGGCCGCCAGGAACCGTGACGATGCCGTCGTCCTCGACAAAGTCCCGATCAAGCGTGAAGCGGAGGCCAGGATGGCGGCTGCGATAATCATCCGCATGATAGGGATGAAGGCAGGCATTGCGCTGGTCCATGAGTCCCGCATCTGCCAGCACGAACGATCCCGTACAGAGACCCGCAAGCAATCGTCCATGTGTCTGTACTTGCCGCAAGTAGGGGTGAATCTCGGGGGGAATCGCGTCGATATTGCGTAAGAGAGGCCCTATAATCGCTACGCAATCGAACTTATCGGGCGGCATCAGCCCGGAATCGGCTGGGATTGAA
>NZ_JBILQX010000194.1:0-6176 GCF_044372965.1 Elstera sp.
TGCACCCGGCTCAAGGGGCTTCGGCCCCTTGAGAAACCCGACACCCTTAGGCTTCGGGCCAGAAGTCGGGGGACATCATGTCTGCGAAAGACCAAGGGCAGGTTTCCGGGAAGCTCTCTGGGTCCAATCCCGTTTCCTGCGCGGCTTCGATGCGGGCGTCGCCATAAGCATCGGTCAAACACTCGGTTAATTTCGCGTGCAGACTGGGGTTTTGGCGCAAGTGGCGCTCGATACGGCGACGCTGCTCTAGAATTGAATAGCGCCGGGAATTCCCTCGGAACGCCGGTTGGTAGCGCCACTTTAATAGGTGCAGCAGCAGGATCGTTAAGCGGCTTTCGAGTTCGCGCTGTTCGCCCCGGCCCATGCTCTGAATTTCCTCAGCTATTTTCTCAATATCTGCCTGCGCCAGCTTACCCGCTCGTAAGAGAGCGGCCTGCTGGAGTGCCCAAGCGTGAAAATCGGAATCATAGAGGGACATTGGAACCTCAGGAGGGGCAATGCGAATCCGCAAGATCATTTTCGCATTGACACGAACGCACGTCAACGAAACGAGTTTCTTAAGGGGGTCGCCCTTAAGCGGAGTGCAGAGGCAGAGCCTTTGCAGGGCGTCAGCACAATCCTTCTATCGCCTGATCCACCGACAGATCCTCCAGCCGCGCCTCCCGCAGGATCGTCACTGCCCGCCCGCGCGGCGCGGTTAGGGCCGGGTCGGAAGCACTGGAGAAGAGCACCACGCTTCGGCAGCCCGCCGTTGCGATCAGGTGCATCGGGCCGGTGTCATTGCCCACAGCTAGCTCAGCCCGGCGGGCGAGGGCGCAGAGGCTGGGAAAATCGGTTTGGCCGAGCAGGGAGACCACGCCAGGGGCCTGGGCTTCGATCTCCGTCAACACGCGCGCTTCCGCCCCGGTGCCGATCAGCAGCGGCGTGAGGCCGCGCTCTAACAGGCGGCGGGCGAGGGCGGCATAGGCGAGGGCGGGCCAGCGTTTTTCGGGCCGATGGGCCGAGCCGCCCGGCACCAGCAGGGCGAAGCGGGCGGGCAGGGTGAAGCCGCTCAGGTCGGCGTCGCACCAATCGAGATTGGGCGGCGGCACCTCGGCAATCCCGGCGGCGCGCAACTGCCCGGCTTGGCGCTCGACCGTATGCAGGTGATTGCGGTTCGGGTCGGCGTCGGGCAGGGAGCAGCCGGGGGCGATGCCCGACCAGTCGGGCGGGGTCGGGCGCATCAGCCAGAAATAGCGCGACGAGCGCCCGGAGGTTTGCAGATCATAAACCCGGCCAAAGCCGCCGCCGCGTAACTGCCGCCGTAAGCGGAGCCAGCCGCTAACATCAAGCGCACTGGGGCGCGGATCGATCCAGACATCGTCGAAATAGGGTGCGGACCCGAGCCACGCCGCATAGGGTTTCGTCGTCAGCAGCGTGATAGGGGCACCCGGATGATGGGCGCGGATGGCGGCAAACGGGCCGGTGGCCAGCACGATATCGCCCAAGGCCCCGAGCTTGATGACCAAAATTGGCGCAGCCCGCACCAAAATCAGCCTTGCGGGGCCGTGAACCGCTCCAGCAGTTCGGTGTAGACCTGCATCGTATCGGCGCACATGCGGACCTTCGAGAAATTCTCGCGGATATGGGCCTGCCCGCGCGCGCCCATCGCAGTGCGCACAGCGGTCGGCAGCGCCAAGGCTTCGGTGAGGGCAATCGCCAGCGCGTTGGGGTCGCTCGGTGTCACCAACCAGCCGCTTTCCCCCGGCAGCACGGTTTCGCGCGCGCCGCCGTGGTCCGAGGCGATGACGGGACGGCCCATCGCTTGGGCTTCGGCAACGACGCGGCCAAAGGCTTCGGGGTCGGTGGAGGCGGAAATCACCACATCGGCCAGCATATAGGCGGCGGCCATATCTTTGACCTGCCCGGCAAAGCGGATAATGCCGCCGAGGCCGCGCTGTTCGATGAGGGCTTCGATTTCGGCGCGATAGTCCTCACGGCCCTCGTCGCTGCCAATGAACAGGCATTGAATATCGCGCCGGTCCAGGCGGGCGATGGCTTCGACGACCACCCGGTGCCCCTTCCAGCGCGTGACACGGCCCGGCAGCATCAGCACCGGCATGCCGTCTTCCAGGCGCAGGGCTTGGGCTTGAGCAACCAGCCGGTCGGGGCGCATGCGGGCGGGATCGAACAGCGCCAGATCGACGCCGCGCGGAATCACCCGAATCTTATTCAGCGGCGTTTGGTAGGTGTGGTGGACGTGATCGGCGGTGAACTGCGAGTTGGCGATAACAAGATCGCCCTTTTGCATCACGGCGTTATAGGCGCGCTTCAGCCGGGTCTTAAAATTATAGATCCCGGCGAAGGTGGTGAGGAACGGGCGGCCCGTGCGGCGAGCGGCCCAGAGGGCGCTCCAGGCCGGGGCACGGCTGCGGGCGTGGACGATATCGACGCCCTCGCGCCGGATGATATCGGCAAGGCGCGCAACATTGCGCCAGATCGTGATGGGATTCTTCGAATCGAGCGGCAAAATAATGTGGCGCGCGCCGCTGCGCTCCATTTCGTGGACCATTGGCCCGCCCGAAGAGACGACGACGGACCGACATCCTGCCTGCTGGGTTGCGACCGCAATATCCACCGCCGTCCGTTCGACCCCGCCGGTTTTCAGCGCCGGTAGAACCTGTAGAATGACGGCGGGCCGCGTGGGCGGCAGGTCAGCGTTAGAAAGAGGCGGCGGCGTGGTCAACGACAGCAATCCTTACACGAGCGGCAGTCTTCGGGTCGATCCAGAAGGGATTGGCCGACTGCTGGCCGATTTCGTGGCTCGGGATCAGTGCTTACCCGATTCGGCCACGGCCTATGAAGTAAATTCCGCGTATGGACATAGGGTCGCCTATCGCCATCGTCCAGCGGCTGCGGCCAATCTGCCGGGAATCCTGTTTATCGGCGGCTTCCGCTCGGCAATGGTGGGCATCAAGGCGCGCTGGCTGGATCACCTCGCGCAGGCTTGGGGATGTGGCTATACGCGCTTCGATCCGCTCGGGCATGGGGAGACGGGGGGCGGTTTTGAGAAGGGCGATATCACCACCTGGCTGTCCGATACGCTAACGATCCTAGACAAAGTGACGCAGGGGCCGTTGATCCTGATCGGCTCCAGCATGGGCGGCTGGTTGATGACCCTGGCCGCGCTCGCCCGGCCCGACCGGCTGGCTGGGTTGATCGGGATTGCCGCCGCCCCAGACTTCACCGCCCGCCTGATCGAGCCGCGCCTGACCCCGGCGTTGCGGGCGGCATTGGACCGGGACGGGGTTTTCTTCCGCGCGTCCGCCTATGGCGATCCGGACCCGATTACAGCGCGATTGTTGGCCGATGGATGTAAAAATTTGGTGCTGGATCGGGAACATTCCATGCCGGTTCCGGTACGCTTGCTGCACGGAACAGAGGATACCGATGTTCCCTACGATTGTAGCCTCGCGCTCGCCCAGAGTCTGAAGAGTCCCGACCTAAGAGTGACCCTGCTGAAGGGGGGCGACCATCGTTTGTCACATTCCCGTGATTTGACTGTCTTGGCTCAGACTCTGGCTGAACTTGCGTCCGAATCTCTCAAGAATTCCGGTAATTTCCGGGGTGAAATTACGGCATCCTTAACCTCTGATTAAGCCCTTGGAACGAGGGCCGCGCGCCCTGTCAAGCAATATGGCTAGTTGACTTGGGCGGCTCCTTACCCAATATCTTGTGTGTGACGACGCGGTGAGCCCATCGCGCTCGTCCCTTTGGTCTGGCGCAGAAGGTCGCTAGTCCACGCTAAATTGGCTTAAGGGCCAGCGACACAAAACGACAGAGTTGAAGAGGCCAGAATGATGGATGGTGATGTACGTGCGCATGTAACGGCGCCGGGCCAATCGAAGCCTGTTCAAATCGACCGATCGCGCGACGCGCTCTTAACCGATTTCGGCAAAGAGACGCTGCGCGACCGCTATTTGCTGCCGGGCGAGAGCTTCCAGGATCTGTTTGCGCGCGTCTCCAGTGCCTATGCGGATGATACGGAACACGCTCAGCGCCTCTATGATTACATGAGCCGTCTGTGGTTTATGCCGGCAACGCCGGTTCTCTCCAATGGTGGCACCGGGCGGGGTTTGCCGATCTCCTGCTATCTCAATTCGGTCGATGATAGTCTCGACGGGATCGTCGATACCTGGAACGAGAATGTCTGGCTGTCGGCGCGCGGCGGCGGGATCGGCACCTATTGGGGCAAGGTTCGTTCCATTGGCGAGCCGGTCGGCCTGAATGGCAAGACCAGCGGCATCATCCCCTTCATCCGGGTCATGGATAGTCTGACGCTTGCCATCAGTCAGGGCTCGCTGCGGCGCGGCTCGGCGGCGGTCTATCTCGACATTAATCATCCGGAAATTGAAGAGTTTCTGGAAATTCGTAAGCCATCCGGCGATTTCAACCGCAAAGCCCTGAACCTGCACCACGGCGTTCTGCTGACCGATGAGTTCATGGAAGCGGTGCGCGACGGCAAGGAATTCCCGCTGCGCTCGCCCAAAACCAAGGAAGTGGTACGCACCGCCGACGCGCGCGCGCTGTTCCAACGGTTGGTGGAAACCCGCATCGCCACGGGCGAGCCCTATGTAATCTTCATCGATACCGTAAACCGGACGATGGCCGAGCATCAGCGCACCTTGGGCCTGAAATGCTCCACCTCGAACCTCTGCTCCGAAATCATGCTGCACACGGGGCCGGACCATCTCGGCAAGGCCCGCACGGCGGTTTGCTGCCTCTCGTCGGTCAACGTCGAGATGTGGGAGCAGTGGAGCCAAGAGCCGCGCTTTGTGGAAGACCTGATGCGCTTCCTCGATAACGTGCTGCAAGACTTCATCGACCGCGCCCCGGACGAAATGGCCCGCGCCAAATATAGCGCTAGCCGCGAACGCTCGGTTGGCCTTGGCGTCATGGGCTTCCATAGCTTCCTTCAGATGAAGGGCATTCCGCTGGAAAGCGCCTTGGCGAAATCCTGGAACCTGCGCGTCTTCCGGCACCTGAAAGAGCGGGCGGATGCCGCCTCCATGTACCTCGCCCAAGAACGCGGTGCGTGCCCGGATGCGGCGGAAGTGGGCGTGATGGAGCGGTTCAGCCATAAGATGGCAATTGCGCCCACGGCCTCGATTTCCATCATCTGCGGCGGCACCTCGGCGGGGATCGAGCCGATTCCGGCGAATATCTATAATCACAAAACGTTGTCTGGCTCGTTTGCCGTGCGCAACCCCTATCTGGAAGCGCTGCTGATCCAGAAGGGCCGCAATAGCGAAAGCGTTTGGTCGTCGATGCTGGAGCATGAAGGCTCGGTGCAGCATCTCGATTTCCTCAGCGCCGACGAAAAGGCCGTGTTCCGCACTGCCTTTGAAATCGATCAACGCTGGCTGGTGGAATTTGCCGCCGACCGCACGCCCTATATCTGCCAGGGCACCTCGCTCAATATCTTCCTGCCGGGCGATATCGATAAGTGGGACCTGCTGATGCTGCATTACCGCGCGTGGGAAATGGGCGTGAAATCGCTCTATTACTGCCGCTCGAAGAGCATTCAGCGCGCCGGCTTTGCGGGCGGGGTTGAGACCGACAATACCTACGAGCGCCGCAAGGTGATCGCCGAGGTCAAGGATTACGACGAGTGCCTCGCCTGCCAATAGGCGCGTGGCCCTCGCTTCCTCCGCTTAAACATTTTTCTACACGAGGCTCCAATGCCGCTTCTGTCCGCCAGCAAGGCTTATAAGCCGTTCGAATATCCCTGGGCCTTTGAGTTCTGGAAGCGTCAGCAACAGATCCATTGGATGCCGGAAGAAGTGCCCTTGGGCGAAGATTGCCGGGATTGGGCGCGCAAACTGACCGATCACGAGCGCAATCTGCTCACCCAAATCTTCCGCTTCTTCACCCAAGCCGACGTGGAAGTGCAGGATTGCTACCACGAAAAATACGGCCGGGTGTTCAAGCCGACCGAAATCAAAATGATGCTAACGGCCTTTTCCAATATGGAAACGGTGCATATCGCCGCCTATTCGCATCTTCTGGATACGATTGGGATGCCGGAGCAGGAATATACGGCGTTCCTGCGCTATAAAGAGATGTCGGATAAGCATGATTATATGCAGCGCTTCGGGGTGAGTACCGACGCCGACATCGTCCGCACGCTCGCGGTC